>JBBQGD010000052.1:0-18352 GCA_038322655.1 Bacteroidales bacterium
GGCTCTGCCTGTCCTTCCTATCCGATGCATATAATTTTCAGGGAAATTGGGTGTGTCAAAATTAATAACGTGGGTAATTTTTTCCAGGTCAAGTCCACGTGCCATAATATCGGTCGAAACCAATATCCTGTTTTTACCTGCGTCGAACTCTTCAATAGCTTTAAACCTGTAATTCTGGGTTTTGTTTGAGTGAATTATACCGATTTCAGATGCATGTTTTTCCTGCATAGCTGTAAATAATCTGTCAGCATTGTTTTTACTTGAAACGAATACCAACACTTTGCCAAACTCGCTCTTATCGGATACCAGGTTGGATAACAGATTTACTTTAGTATAAAAATTGGGTACTTCGTAACACTGCTGTGAAATATTATCTAAAGGAGTACCACTCAGTGCAATTGAAATCTTGGCAGGGGTTATAAAATCATCATCGATCAGGGCAGCGACCTCATCAGTCATTGTTGCTGAAAACATTATATTTTGGCGGCGTGCAGGTAGCAATTGAAAGATATTTGTTAATTGAAAGCGAAAACCAAGATCAAGCATCACATCGACTTCATCGATAACTAATTTATTAACTCCTTTCAATTGTAAAGCTCCGCTTAAAGCTAAATCATACAAGCGTCCGGGAGTTGCAACCAGAATGTCGGATCCCAGTGCAACACGTTGCTTTTGTGTATTGATATTTACACCTCCATACACTCCTAACACCCTAAAATTAGTGTATTTGGCAAAACTTTCGGCCATCTCAACCACCTGGATCACTAATTCACGTGTGGGAACCAATATCAGAACTCTTGGATTAAGTTGCTTCGAAAATTTTAAATCCTGTAAGATTGGCAGCATATATGCAAGGGTCTTCCCTGTGCCTGTTTGTGCAATTCCAACCACATCTTTGCCCGAAAGTATCACAGGAAAAGCTTCAGATTGAATAGGGGTGGGGGTGTCAAATCCAAGGTCAGAAACGGCATTCAGCAGCAGTTTCGATAAATTCAAATTTTGGAATGTATTCATTAAGGTAATTTAATTCAAAAGGTTATTGGAAAACAGTTAAGCTATAATGGTTTTTCAATGTTCTGAAAAGGAACTATGTTCTATTTTCCATTAACTTGTGACTTTTGGGGGAAACGATTTGTTAAAGTGCTCAAAGATACTACTTTCCGGCCACCTGAACACATTATCGTTCATTTTAGCCTGGAGATGCCATTCTAAAGTACAGTAATGTTTTGATTTAAACCTTGACTGAAAGGATCTGTGCTTTTAATAAAGATAATTTTTCAAAATGGAATTTCTTTTTTGAATCGCTGAGGATCCAAAAGATAATTCCACTTATAAATGCTGCAAAAAAGCACCATACAGAAGTCAGATATTGCGTATAAAATAGGGCTGTTACCAAACATGACAAAAACATGAGTATTCCCATCATATGAGTCCGTTTTATACTTGAAATAAAAAGAGGGGTTAATGTGGCAACCATGTAAACAATAAAAACAGGTATGGCTATTGATTTTGGGAAATCGGAATTGTACCTGATGTGATATCCCATAATTTCAGGAGTTACAGTCAGAAACACCAGGCAATAAGAATAATATAGCGATACTGATAAACCCGTAAACACCAGAATCCACAAAATCTTTCTTTTACGTGCATTTACTTCCATCAACAGGATTGAAAGTGGAATGATTACAGGCCAAAGAACATCTGCCATTAATAAAAATAAATGTGTTGCAATTGCCATAACAACTGCATATTCCGGATTAGGTATTGTTAACCATAGAATCCCTTCTGTAAATTGCTGTATCCCGAAAAACAGAGGGATACACGCAAATAGCAGTTGCGAAGGTTTATGAACTTTAGTAACAACAGCGATACCTATAGCAGAAATAATTACACCTCCTGCAAAACTTGCTTCAGATGAAAAACACATTGTATAATGCTCTTAGTAATAATTTAAAAGTCACCTTGATACTGAAAATCTTTGATGTGTTGAGAATTGTTTGGGAAGGTACAACCATTTACCGGATATCATTTTATTATTATTTCCCATGACCGCAAAAGTGACAAAACGCTCCTACAACTGAGGTAGAACAATTTTTACATTTGGTTAAGCAGTTTTTTTTCTAATGAGTTGATTTGTCTGTAAAATTCAAATTATGTGATATTATTTTTTTGCACCCTCCAGTACCGCAGTTCAGCATTAAGAAGGAAAATATGTTAGCTAAGCTGAGTTTTTCCCAAAGGTGAGTTGGTACCCGATGTAACATTGGAATTTGGTATTTCCGTTTATATTGCTTCCTGCCGAAAACAGCAGATGGCTTGTTTTGTTTAGATCAATAATAGTTCCAACATTAAACCGGGTTTCGCCTTTCCCATTTTCTTCGCTTGATGTTGAATGGTAAATTTCAGTACCCAGGCTCATTTTTCCCAGTAGTTGGTATTGTACTGTACAGCCATAAAAGTGCCAGTTTTGGTTTCCCTTTCCGGGATTTATCCAATAACCTACTCCTCCGTAAGTAATCCATTTACCAAAGGTTTTTTGCAGCCAGATCGGAAGATAAACCTGTGTCTGCCCGTTTCCTAATCCACGGTTCTGATTCCCTGAAGGCAATTCGACCAGAGGAAATATGCCAATTTCAGGGCACCATTTGGTCTCTTTCACTAACCTGAATTTAGCACCAAGTTCAGTATCACCGTAACCATATTGTGTATTTCCATTTACAACGGTTACAAAAGCCATCGGAGCAATAAAATGAAGTTGCACATTTGGAACTACTCCGTAATTCACCTCTATGTGAGGTGCTGTTCCATTCCATTGTTTAAAACCGGTGGCAAGATGCGATGAAAAGTATACTTCCCAGTTATGAAACGAAACCGGAACCGGATCATCTGTATCGTAAGGCGGACCTGCATATGAATTTGATGCAAGTATAATCAGAGAAATTATAAATATTTTTTTCATAAGTTAACTAGTTTGAGTCCTTTGTTTGGTTCTAATTAACATTTTGATTTGCATTCCAAACATTATACGGCTTAATATTAAATTTTAAACAGTCCAAAGCTATTTTTGATTGCCGGCTAGTATTTCGTATTTTAAGAATTGTAGAAAAAATACGAAAACACGTGTAATATCAGCAATTATGCAATGAAGGGAAGCATGTTTTTTTTGCAGGGTTGGCATTAAGCAGATTGAAACTATAAAACAAAGCGACAGATAACGAAACTCCAGGAAAATATCTCTTCCACCGATTAATGAATTCCAATTTGAGTATTTCGTTCATGCTATATATGTTTCTATTCCTCATTTTGTTTAATAATCTGTTAGTCCTTGTAATATCTATTTTTCGAAACTAAATCATTTTTATTTCCGGCTTCTCTTTTTTGGTTATTCCTGGCTCTTTTTCTACGTTTAATTCTTCATCAATGGGCCTTTACGTCTGACAGTCTTGAAATACAGCTTTCCCATTATAATAATTATGTTTGGGTTACACGGTAATTAATTATGCGATTCGTAAGCCGTTTTCGGTAGTTCTATCAGTCTGAATCAGTGTTACTTCGCCATTTTTTCCGATGGCTCCTAAAATCAAACATTCGCTCATTATTGTTGCAACCTGTTTGGGTGGAAAATTTACAACTGCCAAAACCTGCTTTCCGACAAGATCCACGGGTTTATATAGATTTGTTAGCTGAGCAGACGTTTTTCGTGTACCCAACCCGCCAAAGTCAATTACAATTATATAAGCAGATTTTTTTGCCTCTTTAAATATTTCAGCACTCAATACAGTGCCAACACGTATATCAACTTTCATGAATTCTTTCCATGTGAGGTTATTTTCCATTGTCTCAATCTTTTTTATTAGTGAAAATTATAAAGTATAACCTTAATAATAAGCAAAGGTTTTTAAAAATCCGAAAAACGATGCACCCAAAAACCAAAAGAGGCCACCCACCGGTAGCCTCTTTCAAACTATGAAATTAATAAGCTAATTACTTTTTCTTGCCGCTTTTTTTGTCGTCTTTCTTATCCGCTTTCTTATCAGCTTTCTTTGCTTTTGCAGGAGCTGACAATGATTCTTTAATGGCAGCCTGTGCTGCAGCTAAACGTGCGATAGGAACACGGAATGGTGAGCAGCTTACGTAGTTCATTCCAACTGTATGGCAAAATTCAACTGATGATGGTTCGCCGCCATGTTCGCCGCAGATACCAACTTTAAGGTTCGGACGGGTTGAACGACCTCTTTCAATTGCCATTTTAATCAACTGGCCAACACCTTCCTGGTCCAGAACCTGGAACGGGTCGAATTTAAGAATACCTTTCTTGAGGTAAACCGGTAGGAACTTGCCTGCATCATCGCGTGAATAACCGAATGTCATCTGGGTAAGGTCATTGGTGCCAAATGAGAAGAATTCGGCGGATTCAGCAATTTTATCAGCAACAAGAGCTGCACGGGGAACTTCAATCATGGTGCCAACCATATAATCCATACGGTCCTTACGTTCAGCAAATACCTTTTCAACGGTATCGCGAACGATTTTTTCCTGCATCTGCATTTCGGTAAGAGTACCGGTAAGCGGGATCATGATTTCAGGATGTGTTTTAATACCCTTTTTCTTCAGGTTCATGGCAGCCTCCATAATAGCGCGGGCCTGCATTTCTGAAATTTCAGGATAGGTATTTCCTAAACGGCATCCACGGTGACCAAGCATAGGATTGACTTCGTGAAGTGACTCAACTTTTTCTTTAACCGCTTTAACTGAAATGCCCATTTCTTTGGCCATTTCTTTCTGGTTTTCATCTTCGTGAGGAACAAACTCATGCAAAGGAGGATCGAGCAAACGAACCGTTACAGGCAAGCCTTCCATAGCTTCGAAAATACCTTCGAAGTCCTTACGCTGCATTGGCAGCAGTTTTGCAAGTGCAACGCGGCGACCCGCTTCATCATCAGCAAGGATCATTTCGCGCATAGCTTGAATTTTAATACCTTCGAAGAACATATGCTCGGTACGGCAAAGACCAATACCTTTAGCTCCGAAGTTACGTGCAACCTGTGCATCGTGAGGCGTATCAGCATTGGTGCGAACCAACATACGTGAATGTTTGTCGGCCATTTCCATCATTTTGCCAAAGTCGCCACTGAGAGCTGCTTCCATGGTACCGATTTTTCCTTCATATACTTCACCGGTTGAACCGTTCAGTGAAAGCCAGTCGCCTTCTTTCAGTTTAACTCCGGCTACTTCAAGCGTACGGGTCTTGTAATCAATTTTAAGGCTCCCTGCACCTGATACACAGCATTTACCCATACCACGGGCAACAACTGCTGCATGCGATGTCATACCGCCACGAGCGGTAAGAATACCTTCGGCAACAACCATTCCTTTTAAATCTTCAGGTGAGGTTTCAACGCGGACAAGAACGATCTTGTTTCCTTTTTTTGCCCATGCTTCTGCATCGTCGGCAAAGAAAACAATTTGTCCGGTTGCGGCTCCTGGTGAAGCAGGTAAACCCTGGGCAAGAACTTTAGCTTTTTTCATAGCTGCAGTTTCGAAAACAGGGTGAAGCAGTTCATCCAGTTTGTAAGGCTCAACACGTAAAATTGCTGTTTTCTCGTCGATGAGTTTCTGCTGGTGCATATCAACAGCCATTTTTACCATGGCAGCGCCTGTGCGTTTCCCGCTACGGGTCTGAAGCATCCAGAGTTTTCCATCCTGAATGGTGAACTCAACGTCCTGCATATCTTTGTAATGCTTTTCAAGTTTGGTCTCAATTTCCATGAGTTCCTTGAAAATTTTCGGCATGGTTTCCTCGAGTGAAGGATAGTTGGCTTTGCGATCTTTTTCACTAACAGTGGCAAGTTTAGCCCAACGTTTTGAACCTTCAACAGTAATTTGTTGTGGTGTACGTATTCCGGCAACTACATCTTCGCCTTGAGCGTTGATAAGATATTCGCCGTTGAATAAGTCTTCGCCTGTACTTGCATCGCGTGTAAACGCAACACCGGTAGCTGAGTTGGTTCCCATGTTACCGAATACCATCGCCTGTACGTTAACCGCAGTTCCCCATTCTTCAGGAATGTTATTGAGTTCGCGGTAGTAAATAGCACGTTCGTTCATCCAGCTGTCGAAAACTGATGTGATAGCGCCCCAGAGTTGTTCCCATGGATCACTAGGAAAGTCATGACCTGTAACTTGTTTAACAGCTTTTTTGAAACGGGCAACCATTTCTTTAAGGTCGTCGGGCGAAAATTGGTTATCAAGTTTTACACCTTTTTCTTCTTTCAGCTGATCAATAATTTCCTCAAACGGATCTTCGTCTTCTTTCGAAGCAGGTTTCATTCCTAAAACCACATCTCCATACATCTGAACAAAACGACGGTACGAATCCCATACAAAACGTTCGTTACCTGTTAATTTAACAAGACCTTTAACTGATTCGTCATTGAGACCCAGGTTAAGGATGGTGTCCATCATTCCCGGCATGGAAGCGCGTGAACCTGATCGTACCGAAACAAGACAAGGATTTTTGCTGTCGGTGAATTTCGAACCCATGTGTTTTTCAATGTAAGCGATGCCGGCTTCAACTTCGCTTTTTATCATTTTCAAAACCTTTTCTTTACCTTCCTTTACGTATACAGTACACATCTCAGTAGTGATGGTAAATCCCGGAGGAACAGGAACACCAATGAGGTTCATTTCAGCCAGGTTAGCACCTTTGCCACCAAGCAGGTTTTTCATCGAAGCATCACCTTCAGCTTTTTTATTGCCGAAAGTATAAACGCTTTTCACTTTTGATTTTGCCATAACAGATTGCTGTTTTTGTATTTATATATAAATAGTTATTAATCTGATGTTCCTAGTTTTGAGGGTGCAAAAGTACAAAACTTTACTAAATAAATAAAGAGCCGTTGGGTATAAATTACTCCCGATTTGCTGGTATTTTGTTAAAAAGAGCTAATTTAAATCCTAAACCTTATACTGCTAGCAAAGTAACATTATCTTGGCAATCAGGTTCTTACTGATTTATAATGAAGGTGTTATAAGTAGTATCTCATTAAGGACTTTTGCAAAAACCTGGTTGTTTAACTTACAATGACCAATTTCCTGAAGCATTTCGGCCGGTTTTTGAACGAGTGGGGTCCCGTATACTATTTCAGGAGTTATTTCCCTTATAAAAACCGGTGCATTTGCTTCAGTAACCTCAAAATGAAACTGCAACGCAAAAACATTGTTACCAAACCGGAAAGCCTGAAAGGGAGTAATTTTGCTATCTGCCATAGATACTGCGCCCAAAGGTAAATCGAAAATATCAAAATGCATTTGCATCACTTCCAGTTTAGCAGAAAAGTGTCTGAAAACCGGATCGGTATGTATATTTTCGTTGAAATTTACAGGATAAAATCCCGATTCCGGTTCCGTATTTTTATAAATCTTTGCTCCTAAAGCACTCGCAACCATTTGCGATCCAAGGCAAATTCCGATTACAATTTTACCTGATTCAACTGCACTTTTAATAAACCCGATTTCCGCAGTAATCCAAGGATACTCGACTGAATCATTAACGCCCATTTTACCTCCCAAAATCACAAGCCAATCGAAATTTTCCATCGATGGCAATTCGGGTTTCAGATCAAAACGAGTTACAGAAGTAGTAATATTGTTGCGTTCAGCCCAATCGCCGATGTAGCCTAAATCTTCAAAATGATCGTGTTGGAAATAATGGATATGCATGCCGTCAAATTTAATTTTACGCAAATTTAGATATAATCAGACTACCAAACCTGGTTTGGGTTAACTACCTGGTTTGTATTCCTTCAGAATTATTAACTTTGCTTCCTTAACTATTCCTAATGAAAGTTACCGGTTTCACTTTTATTCGAAATGCACTGATTTATGATTATCCGGTTGTTGAAGCAATCCGTTCCATTTTACCGATTTGTGACGATTTTGTTGTTGCAGTTGGAAATTCAGATGATGCAACGCTTGAACTAATTGCGCAGATAGATCCCAAAAAGATACGGATAATCGAAACTACCTGGGATGATTCTCTTCGCGAAGGTGGCCGCGTGTTAGCAGTTGAAACAGACAAAGCATACCAAGCCATTGCTGATGATAACGATTGGGCTTTTTATATACAGGGCGATGAAGTTGTTCACGAAAAATACCTGGAACCGATTAAAAATGCCATGCTGAAATGGAAAGATCATCCTGAAGTAGATGGATTACTTTTCGATTATCTCCACTTTTATGGATCGTATGATTATGTGGGCACTTCGGGCACGTGGTATCCTCACGAGATCAGGGTTATTCGTAAATCCGGCAGTATTTATTCCTACCGCGATGCACAGGGGTTCCGCAAAGGAGATAATCAGAAACTAAATGTAAAATCAACCGATGCTTTCATGTATCACTATGGATGGGTGAAAGATCCTTCAGCTATGCAAAGGAAACAGGAAAATTTCCATAAACTCTGGCATCCGGATACCTGGCTCGAAAAAAATGTGGTAAAAGCCGACGAATTTGATTACTCTGGTATTGATGCGCTTGCATTATTCAAAGGAACACACCCGGCTGTTATGCTTGACCGGATTGAGAAGAAAAACTGGAAATTCGATTTTGACATAGCTTTCAGCAACCTCAGAATGAAGGATCGCTTTAAAATATTCCTCAGGAAATACACCGGAATTGAAATTGGATATAAGAATTATATCAAAATATAATTATTCCAGAAAATGGAAATCAAACTCGTCAATCCTCTCAATCCCCTCAATCCCATTACATCTTATTCTTCAGATAGAATGCCGTATGAGATGATTCTATTATTAAAAGATCTTCAGGAACACCTTCGAACAATAAAAAACCACCTTTTTCTCCACCTTCAGGACCAAGGTCAATTACCCAGTCAGCAGTTTTTATTACATCCAGATTATGTTCTATTACTATAACCGTATGTCCTTTTTCCATCAAGGCATTAAATGCAGCCAGCAGCCGGCTTATATCATGCATATGCAATCCGGTAGTCGGTTCATCGAAGATAAACAGGGTAGGAGAGTCGTTGCTTCCTTTGGTTAAAAAGGATGCGAGCTTGATGCGTTGTGCTTCTCCGCCCGAAAAAGTATCCGAAGATTGGCCCAGTTTAAGATAACCCAATCCAACGTCGGCCAATGGTTTTAACTTGGAAGCAACTCGCGCTGCATTAGTATTCTTCTCAGTTGTATGAGCAAAAAAATCAATAGCTTGTTCAATAGTGAGATCCAGAATATCAGAAATAGTCTTCTCGTGGTATTTAACATCCAGAACCTCATCCTTGTATCTTTTCCCTTTACAACTGTCGCAGGTTAAATGAAGGTCAGCCATAAACTGCATCTCTACAGTTACAATACCTTCGCCTTCGCATTCTTCGCATCGACCGCCTTCAACATTAAATGAGAAGTAACCGGGTTTATATGCCCTCAGCTTTGCCAATGGTTGTTCGGCAAACAAACTCCTGATATCATCAAAAGCTTTAACATACGTAGCCGGATTCGACCTCGATGAGCGGCCAATTGGATTCTGATCAATCAGCTCAACAGCTGTAATCAGGTTATAATCTCCTTCGAGGCGATCGAATTTACCCGAACGTTCGCCAAATCCGCCATAGATCTTTTTTAATGCCGGGTAAAGAATCCGCTTAATCAGAGTAGTTTTTCCGGAACCACTTACCCCTGTAACAACGGTAAATGCTTTTAAAGGAAATTTAACATCCAGATTTTTCAGGTTATGTTCGCGAGCTCCCTTAATTTCGATATAATCATTCCATGGCCGACGGCTTAACGGTAATTGAATAGATCTTTTTCCTGAAAGATACTGGCCTGTGAGGCTGTTTTCATCTTTTACGATCTCATCAAAGGTTCCCTGGAATACCAATTCGCCACCGTGGCTTCCTGCCAATGGACCAATATCAATTACCTGGTCAGCAGCTTTAATGATTTCTTCTTCGTGCTCAACAACAATAACCGTGTTGCCCATATCCCGGAGTCCTTTCAATACTTTGATCAGTAGATGTGTATCGCGTGGATGTAAGCCAATACTAGGTTCGTCGAGGATATAGAGTGAGCCTACCAGGCTGCTGCCTAACGAAGTAGCAAGATTTATGCGTTGTGATTCGCCGCCGGAAAGTGAGTTCGAAAGCCGGTTTAGCGTTAAATAGGGTAAACCTACATTACAAAGAAAGCCTAACCTGTTCTTAATTTCAATCAATAGGCGGTCAGCAACTTTGTGCTCATACTCATTAAGCTGAATATTATTAAAAAATGCAAGGGCATCTTCAATTGGGGTCAATACTATGTCGGTGATTGATTTTTCGTTAACTTTTACAAAATTGGCATCTTTCCTCAGTCGTGTTCCAAGGCAATCAGGGCAAACGGTTTTACCGCGATACCTCGAAAGCATTACCCTGTATTGAATTTTATAGGTTTGGCTTTCAACCATCTCAAAAAAAGAGTTGATTCCATCAAAGTACTTATTTCCTGTCCACAATAATTTTCGTTGCTCCTGGGTAAGCTGATAATATGGAATATGAACCGGGAAACCAAACTTATGAGCATGGGTTATCAACACATTTTTGTATTCACTCATTTTCTCTCCTTTCCAGCATGCTACGGCATCATCGTAAATAGAAAGACTCTTGTCAGGAATTACCAGGTCCTCATCAATACCTATTACACTTCCAAAACCTTCGCATGTTTTGCATGCACCAAAAGGATTGTTAAAGCTAAAAAGATGTATTGAAGGTTCTTCAAATGTAATTCCATCAAGTTCAAAGCGGTTCGAAAACTCAAGATTCAGGTTCCCGTCATTGAGTCCCAAGCTTACCAGGGTAGTACCGTTACCTTCAAAAAAAGCTGTCTGCGCTGAATCAGCAGCCCTTGATGACAGATCATCATCTTCAGGATTGATGGTAAAACGGTCAACCAGGATAAACATGTCCTCATATCCGAAATTTTCGATATCAGTAAGTATATCTTCTATTTTAAGTATGTTTTGTTTATAAAGAACCCTGCTGAAACCTTGTTGAAGCACAACGGTAAGATCATCTTTCAGGGTTCTATCCAGTTTTGGAGATAATGGACTATAAAGCATTACCAGTGTTCCTGCAGGTTGTTCAATAATAGCATTTACAACATCCGTAACTGTATGCCTGGTAACCTGCTGACGTGACACCGGCGAATAGGTTTTCCCTATACGGGCAAAAAGAAGCTTAATATATTCGTAAATTTCGGTTGAAGTACCAACCGTTGAGCGGGGATTACGGGTATTTACTTTTTGCTCAATCGCAATGGCAGGAGCAATTCCTTTTATATAATCGACTTCGGGTTTACTCATTCGCCCCAGGAACTGACGAGCATAGGAACTTAAACTTTCCACATATCTTCGCTGACCATCAGCATATAAAGTATCAAAAGCCAGTGATGATTTACCTGAACCTGATAAGCCAGTGATAACCACCAGTTTGTTGCGGGTAATTGCTACAGAAATATTTTTAAGATTGTTTACCCGGGCACCCTTTACAAGGATGTATTTTTTAGGGTCTAACTGATCGATGTTGTAAGGTATCATGTTTTATTGTTGTCAAAATAACAATCTGTCAGCTGGGAGTAACTGCTTGCCAGGCTGCAAAGCTACTTACAATTCGAACAATTTACATTGAAAAGCTTTTGTTACTTCTAAAAATATCTTATTGCCAGATTTGTTCTCAATTCAATTTTAATAGATGCATATTTCACATTATCAATTATATATATAAAAGAATTTCAACATTAAATCACATTTTTATTTGATAATAATATTATAAATTTATTGTTAAACTAACATAAGTTGTATATTTGCCCATTACAAAGTAAAAATGTTATTAAATAAACATATTACTTTTCAACGCCTGATACATTAACTAATAACTAAAGAACAATTTATCGACAGATTTCTACGCTATTAAACTCGAATTAATTACTAACCAAAAAGGAGGTATCATGTCAACCCCCATTGTTAGCGATCAGGAGCTTATAAGCAACTATCTCGCCGGTAATGAATACAGTCTTGAAGTTCTGATTAACAGGCACAAGCAAAAAGTTTACTCATACATTCTGTTAGTCGTCAGAGATAAGCATCTGGCTGATGATATATTTCAGGATGCCTTTATAAAAGTTATAAATACGCTTCGTTCAGGTATTTATAAGGAAGAAGGCAAGTTTATTCAATGGGTAATGCGTATTTCACATAATCTTATTATCGATCATTACCGCAAATCGAAGCGGTTACCGGTTGTAGATAATAATTCAGAAGATGGAGATATTTTTGACAACTTGAGAATTGTTGATGATTCTATTGAAGATAAGATGATAGTGGATCAGATTTATGAGGACGTGCGTAAACTTATTGATTATCTTCCTGATGAACAGCGTGAGGTATTGTTGTTACGACATTATAGTGATATGAGTTTTAAAGATATAGCCGAGCAAACAGAAGTTAGCATTAATACCGCTCTGGGCCGTATGCGTTATGCACTCATCAATTTAAGGAAACTTATTGACAGCAAAGAAATTATTTTGAGTGTGTAAACCAAAATTTTTAATGTTTATACAATAAGAGATTAATTTTGGCGTTTTTTGGGTATAAAGTTCAACAAAACCCAAAAAGATGATAAAAATCTCTACACTCCTTAATGATTCTTCACAGTTAGAAAACAGTAAAAAAAACAGGGACCTGGAACCTGGCCTCCACGCGGTGAAGATGCTGATTAGTTATTCAAAAGCTTTACAGGTGTTTCAATTCTCTGATTTTAATACCTGTTTTGTAGTACTTAACTAATCCGACAATGAAAAATTAATCAAATCCCGCTTTATGCGGGATTTTTTATTTTAATGGTATTATAGCATTTCCTATTTAAATACACAATGTTTGATCCAATTCAAAATTCGATCTCCTTAATCCAAATATATTCTTTTTAAACATTTATTAAGATATTTCAATAGTTCTTGCTATTTCTGATGTATTCGATGTAAATTTGCGATCTTTCAAAAATACCACTCTAACATGGCAGGAAATAAATATGCTGTAATTGGAATAGGACAGTTTGGCAAGGCTATCGCAAAAGCTATTTCAGCAAAGGGTTATGAAGTAATGGCAATCGATAGTGATCCTGAAATAGTTGACAGCATAGGTGATGATGTTGCTTATGCTGTTGCACTTGATGCTACTGACAAAAGAGCATTACAGGGCCAAAGCATCGAAGAGTTTGATGCTGTGGTTGTTGCGATCGGTTCTGATTTCGAACAGAGATTGCTCTGTGCTTCTATACTTCTCGATTTAAATGTTAAACGGATAATAACCCGTGCCAATGGGGAAGCCCAGCGAATCATTCTTGAAAAAATGGGCATAACCGAGGTCCTCTCACCAGAAGAAGAAGTAGGTATTATTGTTGCTGAGCGAATGCTTAATCCAAGCATTGTCAGCTATTTACAATTGCCTGATAACCATCGTGTAGTTGAATTATTGAGTCCTAAAAACTGTATTAACAAAACCTTTGGTGAAATTGATCTTCGGGATAAATATAAACTTAGTTTAATTACGGTAAAAGAAGAACTCAGAATAATCAAGGATGGCAAGGAAACTATTGAGCACCATATAATTGGTGTTCCCGATTCGAAACAATCATTGCAAGCATCCGACAGGCTGGTACTTTTCGGACACATTGATGATATCGACAGGTTTCTTGAAATCAATACATAAAACATGTTAAGAGACAGGATCTTCCGTATTAGGGAATTTATTAATATCCGGCTCTACAATCATAAAGCCTACGTTCTCAAGTATTTCCATTTTGCTAGCATTGTAGTCTCATTGGTTGCGATTACGGCAATAATATATCAGCATGGATTTCCCAGAACACCGCATTCCTTTTGGCTTACTGAATCTATTATTGAAATTAGTCTGCTTTTCTATATATTAAAATTCCTGGTTAGGATATTTTATGATTTTCATCCTGTTGATTTCATAAAAGAAAACAGGTTTGAAGCCTATTTGTTAATGTTAGTTGCTGTCGATCAAATAGTTAAATTGTTTACCGGAACTCATATGGTACAACAATTTTTGATTGGAATTGGGTTTCCCGGAATTCATACCTATTATAACCTGTTTATTCAATTCTATTTTTTCCTGATTATCTCAGTTGAACTTGGGAAAGCAGGAAGATTTGTTGATTATATACATGTTGGGCCTTCCGGTTTACTTGCATTATCTTTCATATTCATCATTTTTGCAGGAACAGGATTGTTATTATTACCTGAAATGACAGTATCGGGCATTAAACCGATTGATGCTTTATTTACATCAACCAGTGCCTGCTGCGTTACAGGGCTTGTAGTTGTTGACACTTCTATCTGCTTTACATTGAAAGGTAAAACAATCATTATGCTCTTAATACAACTTGGCGGCTTAAACATCATCTCGTTTGCTACTTTGTTTGCGACCTTTTACCGTAATTCAACAGGTATCAAAATGCAATCACTTATCAAAGACCTTGTTTCTACTGACAAAATCAGTAATACAAGGGAACTGTTGCGTAAGATTTTTCTTTATAGTATTTTTATTGAACTAACAGGTGCAGTGTTGCTTTTTATAACCTGGCCTAACGAACTTGTATTCAGAGGAATAGGTGAGAAAATATATTTTTCATTATTTCATTCTGTTTCAGCATTTAATAATGCAGGTTTCGGCTTATTTACTGATGGCCTTTACGATATTTCTGTGAGACATGCCTATAATCTCCAACTTGTGATATCTGTGCTAATTTTTCTTGGAGGAATAGGGTTTATCGTTCTTGAAGATGTTTTTGGTTTAAGAAATATCAGGGAACGTCACAGAATAAAATGGAAAAGGCTTCAGGCTCATTCCAGGATTGCACTTTACACTTCAGGCATACTCATATTAGTTGGAGCTGTTGCTTTTTTTCTGATTGAACACAAAACTTCACTTAGCGGTTATGGGGTATATGGGAGCGTTGTTTCCTGCGTATTTCAATCTGTTACCTGCCGCACGGCCGGATTTAACACTGTAGATTTTACTCACCTTGGGCTGCCAATATTGATTTTCATGATGTTCCTGATGTTTATTGGAGCATCACCTGGTTCGACAGGTGGTGGGATTAAAACAACGACTTTTTCAGTGATTCTTCGATCGGCTATCAGCACCATCAAAGGACGCAAAAATGTGGAGATAGTGAAGCATACAATATCAAGTGATACGATAAGCAGGGCTTATTCAATAGCATTATTCTCGATTTCGTTAATCTTTATTTCAACTTTTATGCTGTCAATAACAGAACCGGATAAAAGTTTTATAAGCCTTCTTTTTGAAGAAATATCAGCTTTCGCAACTGTTGGTTTGTCAACCGGAATAACATCATCACTTAGTTTTGCAGGTAAATTCATTATTATTCTAACCATGTATATAGGCAGAATCGGAACGCTTACTTTAGCTCTGGCTATTACCAAACGGATTGTCTACACTAAATACCGTTATTCCGAGATCAATGTTTTAGTAGGGTAATTTCTCCAGACTTGTTGGAATACTTGACAGCAGTTCAGAATCTGCTTTGTATAACCCTTCATATTTCTTTTTAATAGAAGATACCCAAACAGGTTTTACCCTTGCCACAATTTTGTCCTGAATTTCCCTTGTCGTAATAAATATAATATATCGAATAAACGAATTGGATTAAATTAGAAAAGAGAGGCGGTTAGACCTCTCTTTTCAATGTTTTTTAATTATTGGTAAGAAATGAATGCTCAGTGATTTTTTACAATTGCTAAAGTATAATTACTTTAGATATAATTTCCAATATCAATGTTAAAATATGTTAAGATAAAATTTAGGCTAATCATCGCTCTCTTTTTCTCCACTCTTTTCTTTGTCGTCATCGTCTTCTTCACCTTCCTTCATATCAAGAGTTGAATCAAAGAAGTCTTCATCTTTATCTGATTTTGTATCGATCTTCACCGGGACTTTAATCAAGTAGCTTGCCTCTTCGGTATCTAGAGTAATAGCAAAGAAAAAAGCACCACCCGATAATGGCACCTTAATGGTGTGGTTAATCCAGCCCATTGGGTATTTTTTGCGAATGGCTTCCATTAATTCCGGAGTGACATTAGCATAATTGATTATAAGTTTTTTACGATTGGTCTGCATTGTCTGGGGAAATTATTTTTCGAAATTTGGCGCAATTATACGACAGAAAAATAAAAAAAACATATTGTTTTTGAAAAATTAATAAAGAATTATGCTTTTATGGAATACTATTTAACTTTTTTAAGAACTAAAGCAGTACGGTTGGTCGAATAAACGCTTAATTTGTTCGTTGAAGTGGCTTCATCAAAACGGGTAGTATAAAGCATTTCTTCATTAATTCTGCCATGTCCGCCAAAATTTACATTATCAGTGCTAAGAATGATTTTATACTTACCAGGTTCAGGTACAGTAAATTCATACCCTGGTATTGAGCCGGTTGTGTGAAAATTGAAAAGAAATATTAAACCGGCTCTTTCATATACCAGGCACTTGTTGGATTCGTCACAATTCACCTGGTTGGCATAAAGAGTACTCAGAAGTTTCGCTTCTTTAATGGTCTTTATTAAAGCTCGGTCAAAATCCGACAAGTAGTGA
This sequence comes from Bacteroidales bacterium, assembly GCA_038322655.1. Taxonomy (GTDB): domain Bacteria; phylum Bacteroidota; class Bacteroidia; order Bacteroidales; family UBA4417; genus UBA4417. The sequence continues at coordinate 16,690 of JBBQGD010000052.1, forward strand.
TACCTCAATACCGGGTTATCCATGAGAGACCATTGTCTGCGGGCATGTTTATAACTCCAGTCATTCCCTTCGCGCGGGAAATCGATCCATTCGGGATGACCAAATTCATTACCCATAAAATTGAGATAGGCCTGTCCACCAAGCGAAATTGTAATAAGCCTGATCATTTTATGTAAAGCTATTCCCCGCTCAACTACAATATTCTCGTCGGATGATTGCATGTTAAAATACATTTCCTTATCCATCAGCCTGAAAGCTATTGTTTTATCTCCAACCAGAGCCTGGTCGTGCGATTCACAATATGTTACAGTTTTTACGTAAGGTAACCTGTCGTTAAGCACTTTCCACATTTCGCTCATGCTCCATTGTTCATCAGGTATATCTTTGAGATATTTGATCCAGAAATCCGGAATTCCCATTCCCAGCCTAAAGTCAAAACCAATTCCTCCATCCTCAATGGGAGAAGCAAGTCCAGGCATACCTGTAACATCTTCAGCAATTGTAACAGATTGTGGATTAATTATATGGCTGAGATGATTAGCAAGTTGCAAATAAGTTATAGCATCAAATTCCACCCCCTGTTTAAAATATTTATCCAGGCTATCAAAAGTTTCATCGCCATGATGAAAATATAACATGGAACCAACTCCATCAAATCTGAATCCGTCAAAATGAAACTCTTTCAGCCAATACCGTATATTTGATAGCAGGAACTGTAATACTTCTGTTTTACCGTAATCAAATAGTTTTGAATCCCAATTAGGGTGTTCGCCTCTTGCTCCGGCATGAAAATACTGAGATTCGCTGCCGTCAAATAAGTTGAGACCTTCGTTCATGTTTTTCACTGTGTGGGAATGAACCAAGTCCATTATTACAGCTATTCCCATGCTATGAGCTGTCCTGATAAGGATTTTGAGGTCCTCGGGCGTACCGAAACGTGATGAAGGAGCGAAGAAATTTGAAACGTGATAACCGAAGGATCCATAATAGGGATGCTCTTGGATAGCCATAAGTTGAACAGCATTATACCCTGCTTTCTTTATCCGGGGAAGTATCAATTCTGTAAATTCATTATAAGTTCCGAGACCTTCTTTTTCCTGGGCCATCCCTACATGGGCCTCGTAAATAAACAAATCGCCCTGTTTCCGGATATCGAAGTGATCCTTTTCCCAATCAAATTTGGGAGAAAACCAAAGTTGTCCGCTGAAATTTTTGGTATCCTCATCCTGAACAACTCTCCGGATGTAGGCAGGAATCCGGAGTTTGTCACCTATTTTACTCTTAACCAATACTTTAACCTTACTTTTGTGTGTAAATACTGTTTTATAATATTCAGCATTTAACTTTATTTCCCATATCCCGTTTTCAGTTTTCTGAAGCGGATGTGAATATTGGTTCCAATTGTTAAAATCGCCGGTTAAAAAGAGTCCGTTTGCTGCAGGGGCCCATTCGCGGTATACCCAGCAATTCTCTGAAGGAATGAAGTTTATTCCCATAAACTCATATGCTGATGCGAATTGTTCAATTCCATCTGAAATTGATTCAATATAACCAAGCTTTGATGTAAACCTGTTATGCCTGGCTATAATATCAGCTGTAGCTGGTTCAAGCCACATGTCTTGTTCAACTATCTTTGGTAACTTTTCTGAATTTTCCATCATTT
>JBBQGD010000053.1:0-18169 GCA_038322655.1 Bacteroidales bacterium
CCCCATTTGACCGCTCTGGTATCCCCCCAGGTATTTTAACATTACAATGAACGTGAGCCGATGGAGGGACTCGAACCCCCGACCAGCTGATTACAAATCAGCTGCTCTACCAACTGAGCTACATCGGCCTTTTTTGTACTCCGCAAAAGAGCTTCAAAAGCAAGCTTTTTGTGTTTATGCAACTCAAATACTCCTTATTATCAGCACTTTACAACCTACTCCATACAAACAAAAGCAGTCCTTTTTGAAAAGGACTGCAAATGTACGCACTTAATTTGAATTACCAAACAAGTGATGAAAATATTTTCATTTATTTTTATTCGCCTCTTTGTTTCTCTTTATGTCGGGTTAATTGCTTACGTAATGCATCAACTGCTATATCAGTAGCTTCTTCAAATGATTTACTCTGTTTCTTTGCAAAAAGATCATTTCCCGGCACCAATAGCCGAATTTCAGCAACTTTATTATCATGATCTTCTCCATTATTTACCCTGAGCGTTACTTCACTACCGATTATCCCGTCATACAAATCCGATAGCTTTTCTACCTTTTCGGAAATGAATGAGTCCAACCTCTTATCGGTTTTAAAATGCACTGAATTGATGTTTACTTTCATGAGTCCTCCTTTTTGATTACGCCCTTGGATGGGCCTGTTTGTAGATAGTTTTTAGTTTCTCAATCGTATTGTGAGTATAAACCTGGGTTGCTGCCAGGCTTGAATGACCCAGAATTTCTTTTATGGCATTCAGGTCAGCACCATCATCAAGCATGTGTGTAGCAAACGTATGCCTTAATACATGAGGGCTGAGTTTGCTGTTGGATGCTATTAAAGAAAGGTATTTGTGAACAATATTGTAAACCAGCCTTGGATATACCGGTAAACATGTAGATGTAACAAAGAGTGAGTGATTATTGTTTTGGGCAGAAGGCTGATTTTCGAATAAAAATTTGTTCCTTGAATCAAGATATTCTTCCAGCAGGCTTATCACATTATCACCTATCGGCACAATTCTTTCTTTTTTACGTTTTCCCAACACCTTAAGCGTGCCTTTGTCAAGATCAAGGTCCGAAGTTAATATCTGAACCAATTCCGTTTTCCGGATTCCGGTTGCATAAAATAAAGTAATTATCATCTTATCACGAAGGCCTTCGTAATCAGGAGTAAATTCGACCTTACTAAATATTTCTTCCAGGTTCTGACGGGTCAGAAATACCGGTAACTGCTTCGAGGTACGGGGCGCAACTACTTTAAGCATCGGGCTGTTTTTTATCAGACCTAGTTTTTGACAATACCTGTAAAAAGATTTCAAACTGGAAAGTTTCCGGTTAATTGAACGGGAAGAGATTTTGTGATCGATCAGGTAAATCAGCCACGACCGGATAAGGTTATGATCAGCTTGTAGCAGATCACTAATTGAATATTGCAGGGAAAGGAACTTGGTAAAATCATCCAGATCGGTATGATATGCCAGGATGGTATGCGCTGAATAACGCTTTTCAAATCTCAGGTAATCTATGTATTTATCCTTCAGCATCCTTCAAAATAAAACAGGAAGTAATCTTTGCCCCTCAAATGTAGTACATAACTAACGTTAAAAGTACAACAATAGTATGAGAAATGCAAGTATTACTTCCCGGTTTCCGGAAATAATTCCGGTTGATTACAATTCCTGCTGCTGCTGAAGCTGTTGGATGTAAATTGCGTGACGAACTTCTTCGCGGCGCACGATTGATGGCTTTGTAAATTTCTGACGATTACGCAGTTCTTTTACAACGCCGGTTTTTTCGAATTTACGTTTCAGTTTCTTCAGCGAGCGGTCAATGCTTTCGCCTTCTTTTACAGGAACAATGATCATAATGGATAAACTTCCTTTCGGTTAAGTGATTAATTAAATGATTTTAAGGGGGTGCAAAATTACTAATAATTTCAGAATAAAACAGTATGAATAGAATATTTATTAAAAAAATCATAAATAACATAAAAATCTGTACCTATCGATTTGCTATATTTCTTTCCTGTAAACCCTGAAGCGCTTATGTGCGGGGATTTTAAGTCGTTCAACTTCAGCACGCATTTTATAATTATTTTCGAGTATGAGATGTGCTTCTATATCTTTAAAATCAGCTTTGCGTGCCGACTCAATAAGACTTATTCCCATTACAACCTCAAGTCCGGTTCCCTGGTAATCACGGCGCACAGCACCGAGCATCAGGTCGAGTTGCCTCGTTTTTTTTGATGCCAGCAGTATCTGGAAAATACCAATTGGAAAAAGGTAACCCCGCGATTTTTGAATACCTTCCGTAAGGTTCGGAATAGCAATGATAAAAGAGATAACTTCTCCTTGTTTTGTAATTATTTTCACAAAACGGGGATCAATTATAGGTAAATAGCGCGAAGCAAATTCATGCATCTCAGTATCCGACATGGGAACAAATCCATATAAATCATCATAGGTGCGATTCACCAACTCGAGAACCGGAACTATATATGGCTTGAGCTGTTTACGTGAGGTAAATTCGACAAGCTCAGTGTGATTACTGTAATTTGAACGTTGCTGAATCCGGTAATACAATTCAGGCAATACAAGATTAACAGGAAATTTATACGTCATGCAATCTATTTCTTTGCCAAAACCCTCATTTTCGATGAGACGCATAATGTACGGCGGGTTGCAGGCTGAGTCAATCAATGGAGAATATTCAAACCCTTCGATGAGTAAACCCTGAATATCTTTATCTGAAAATCCGTATGGACCTACCAGAAGCGCAATACCTTTTTGCTTTGCCCACTCCTGAATAAACACAAACATAGTATGAGCAACTTCCTGATTTTCTATTGAATCATAATAACCAAACCTTGCCGTGTTTTCATTTCGCAGTTCATTATACTGATTATGGACAATCCCCATTATTCTTCCTACAGGCTTACCATCAAGCAAAGCCAGTACCATTATGGTATCGCAGGAATCGAACTGATGGTTCTTTTTCGGATTAAAAAAATTCCAATCGTCAGCATATATAGTTGGCATCCAGTTTGGCTCATCCTTATGGAGTTTTGCAGGCAAATGAATGAAGGTGCGTAAAAGTTTACGAGAGGTTACTTCAACAATTTGAATATCCATAATCTAGATTTTGTCGTAAAAGCTGAACGCAATATTAATGAATTTTTGAAAGACATTGCATATGGCAACAATTTTCAAATAAATATTGAATTGGGATCAATTTTAACCAATTGTATATCTGACATTTAAAAGATTTTTTACTTCAAACAAAAACAACTTCTCTAAGTTTTGGTTTTTAAGTATACTTTTGTCCCTTAAACATACACTGATATCTATATGAACATACAATACATAGGCGAACACCTGATGGCCGGCTATTTAGGCCGATTATTTATCTGGATCAGCTTTTTGTCACTAATACTATCGGCAGTTCTCTTCATCTATTCGTTAAAAAAAGCAGAGAAAAAAGCTCTCTATTCCAAACTAGCCGGCAACCTTTACTGGCTTCATTTTTTAGCATTGATTGGAGCTATAGCTGCTTTATACTACCTGATAGGTAACCATTGTTTTGAATACACCTATGTCTGGCAATATTCGTCAGCAGACATGCCTGTCAAATTCATGATTTCCTGTTTTTGGGCAGGACAAGAAGGCTCGTACATGGTATGGGCATTCTGGCAGGGAATAATAGGGTTAATTTTATTGCGTACTGCAAAAGATTGGAAATCCTGGGTAATGCCAGTATTTGCAACCGGACAATTCTTCCTGATTTCAATGGTATTAGGATTGCATTTCGGTAGTTTCAGCATCGGGGACAGCCCATTCGGATTGCTTCGAAATATGCCCAGCAATGTAAACGAGGAACTTTTTAAGCACGCAAACTATCTGTCAATGATAACGGATGGTAACGGATTAAATCCGTTGCTCGAGAATATCTGGATGATAATACACCCACCTTCGTTATTTCTGGGATATGCTGTTGCACTTGTTCCATTCAGTTTAGCTATAGCTTCATTGTGGCGCAAAGAATACCATTCGTGGTTAAGACCAGCTATCCCCTGGACAATTGCCGGAATACTTACTCTTGGTAATGGCATTATACTTGGCGGACGCTGGGCTTATGAATCACTCACATTTGGTGGTTTCTGGGCATGGGATCCGGTTGAAAATGCATCATTGGTGCCATGGCTTTTGCTGGTTGCATCGCTTCACAGCATGATTATTGCACGGAAGAGGTTTAATACTTATACCACAACATATTTTTTCACTATCCTGGGATGGTTTTTCGTAATGTATGCCACATATCTTACACGTAGCGGCGTGCTTGGCGAAACATCAGTACATTCCTTCGGCGCAAATGCCCTTTCGGGACAGATGGTCTTTTTCACAGCCTTATTCCTACTGCTACCAATTGTATTCATATTTATACGAAAAAAAGAATTTCCCAAAAAAGATAATGACGATGTAATGACCCGTGAATTCTGGATGCTGATCGGGGCTATTGTTGTTTTAATTTCGGCTTTCCAGATTACAGCAACAACATCAATTCCGGTTTTCAATAAACTTTTCGGTACAGGAATCGCACCTCCTATCGATAATGTAAATTTCTATAATACCTGGCAAATGCCTTTTGCAATTGTAATTGCTTTAGGAATAGCCATAAGTCAGTATTTATGGTATGGTCCGAATAATGTAAAGCAATTTCTCAGGAAAATTCTGATTGCGTCAGGAATAGCAGTTTTGCTCACAGTTTTAATTGCATTGGGCGATCACGTAACCGGAGCAAGTCGTATTGTACTGCTTTTCAGTATTTTACTAGCGTCAGTGGTTTCAATTGATTTTGTGATCCATTATGTAAAAAAGACAACAAATGTCGGCGGGGCATTTACCCATGTCGGTTTTACACTCTTTTTATTGGGCGTTGTGCTTGCTTTCAGCAATTCACAGGTAATTTCGCGTAACACTTCCGGAATGAATGGCAGTAACGATACTGAGAATCAGGATAATATCATTTTAGTGAAAGGCGTTGGAAAACCGATGGGGAAATACATGGTTACCTATACGGACTCAAAAACCAAAGGAAGAGAAACTTTTTACCAGGTTGACTTCGTAAAAATGAAGGATGCAGGAACAGGAAAAATTGATTTCTCACTTCATCCTTCATTAAATGTTAATACCCGGATGGGAAATGTATACAATCCTGACACAAAACATTTTATCGGTAAGGATATTTATACTTTCCTCAGTTATGCCCAGCAAAGCACTGGTGAAACTGATGCTGACGGGTATAGCAAGAGCGGGGAGCAATCAATGCAATTGAATGACTCTCTTGCTATCGGGCGTAATATTATTATTCTCGACGATATTAAAACAACCATGGTTAATGATGATGTGAACAATGCCAGTATAACTGCCAAGTTTAAAGTCCTGAATATGACGAATGGCGCGTTGGATACTGAGATCAAGTACGAAATCATAAATGGCGAACTTAAACGCACTGACGCTGTTATAGGACCTTTGAACATGAAACTGCGATTCGAGGGTGTTGCACCCGACTCAAGAGCTATTCACATTGGAATTTATGAAAAGCAGCAGGATTATATTGTTATGAAGGCTATAATCTTCCCGTTTATCGGGGTATTATGGTTTGGCATCGTTATCATGTTCAGCGGATTAACTTATTCGATCATGCGGCGTACCATGGGGAAAAACAAAGAATCTCAAAAAACGTAATAACTCAGTTCGTACCTCAAAAATATTGCAACAATGCCTGAAAGCATTACTAAGATCGCATTGGCCGGATCAGGGAATATTGCCTGGCACCTGGCTAATGGATTAAAGTTGCTAGGATACCGGATTACCCGGATCTGGAGTCAAAATTATTCCAATGCATCGGAACTGGCCGAAAGCTGCTGTGCAACTGCCTGTAAAGAAATTGCCAGGCTGAGCGAAGACGCAGATATGATTATTATAGCAGTTGCGGATAAAGCGATAGAGAATGTTGCATCAGGTATAGGGCAATTTGGCGGCATTGTTGCCCATACAGCCGGTTCGGTTTCTATGGATGTATTGCAAAACTATTGTGAAAAATACGGAGTTCTTTATCCATTACAAACAATTTCGAAAGGGACAGAGGTTGCTCTCAGTAAAGTTCCATTCTTTATAGAGGCATCTTCAGGCGAAGTACTTGAATCCATTCAAAAAATAGCTTCATCGCTTTCAACAAAAATATATGAAGCTGACAGCCATCAAAGAATGCTGGTGCATGTGGCTGCTGTATTTGCCAGCAACTATTCAAACTTCTTGTACTCAATAAGTAATGAAGTTATTCAAAGTTCCGGTTTACCTAAGGAAGTCCTTTATCCCTTGATTATGGAAACGGCGAGGAAGGCTACATCAGGCGATCCGGATGAAATGCAGACTGGCCCTGCCCGTCGCCATGACACTACAACTATTCAGAAGCATCTTGAAACACTTGCATCATTGCCTGAATATGCTGAACTTTACCGGCTTTTATCCAACCTGATAAGTGAAAAATACATATAACTAACATCAATTTCGTATGTCGAATTACAAAGAGAAACTCTTAAAAGTAAATACATTCATTTTCGATTACGATGGAGTGCTTTCGGATGGACAGGTACTATTAACAAGTGACGGGGATGCCTTGCGTACAGCCAATGTAAAGGATGGATATGCAATGCAGCTTGCCCTAAAAAAAAACTACCGCATTGCTATAATTTCAGGCGGATTCTCTGAATCAATGAAACGCCGTTTCGAAATACTTAATATTAAGGATGTTTTCCTGGGTGTTGACAAAAAAATTGATGTATACAATAAATATCTGGAAACCCATAACCTGGAAAAAGAAAATATCCTGTTTATGGGCGATGACATACCTGATTACGAAATTATGCTTGCGGCAGGAGTGCCCACATGCCCCTCGGATGCTGTTGAAGAAATAAAAAGGATTGCTACCTATATTTCGCACCAGCCAGGAGGACATGGTTGCGTACGTGATATTATTGAACAGGTTTTAAAAGTTCAGGGAAAGTGGATGAATGACGATGCGTATCACTGGTAGATGGGAATACATAGAAGTTGATTATTGAAAGTTCAATGTTGGCCATTACGTTTGTTCTATATAGCATAACGAATTATTTTCCACCCACATATTCAAATCAATGCGTACAATATTCACTATGCTGAGACCGTCAAACCTGCTTATAATCGCTCTCACGTTTTTATTTTTGCGTCATCTTATATTTATTCCTGTTTACAGTTTTTATTCGGTCAATCCGGTAATGGGCCGCCTGCCATACCTGCTGATGATAACTTCCACCATCCTGATTGCAATAGCAGGGTATCTGAGTAACGACTATTTCGATGTAATTGCCGACAAAGTAAACAAGCCAGATAAGCAATACATAGGCGTTCATATCTCTGCAGGGATCACATTCTCAGTTGCTCTATTATCAAGTATCCTGGGAACTGCATTAGCCATCTGGCTTGCAATCCTGATTCAAAATCTATATCCTGCAGCATTACTTATTATTGCACTGGCAGTTGCCTGGTGGTACGCTATAAAACTAAAAAAAAGTTTCATCCTGGGCAATATTGCAGTTGCAGGAATGTCGGCAGGAACAATAGCAATGGCTTGGATAATTGAATATCAATATTCCCGGGTTTCGGGTGAACCGTTCAGAATTATAACTGACATTATTATTGCTATCAGTATATTTGCATTCCTGCTGAGTTTGTTGCGCGAAATCGTAAAGGACATTGAAGACATGGAAGGCGATCGGTTGATTAATTGCAAATCGCTGCCAATTGTAAAAGGTGTCCCCTATGCAAAAACAATATTGATTGTAATTACTTTTCTCACTTTTATTCTACTCGTATTAACACAGGTATACTTAGTACAATTCTCCAAAATTTATGCTGTTAGCTGGTTACTGGCAGGCGTTGAGTTTCCTTTGATCTATTTTTTGAAGTTGCTTAAAGAAGCAAAATTGAAAGGAGATTATCTTAAGATAAGCAGTTTCCTGAAATGGATAATGCTTGCCGGAATAGGATCAATAATTGCCGGGCAGTTTTGAAATGAATTGTGTACCCACTCGCCAACCAGCATTCCAATGGCAACACTTTTAAAAAATATTATCTAAATACCGGAAATCTGATACTTTAAATAAGCCTTAATGAAACAGGAAATACTCAGGCATTACAATTTATTATTGGGATCAAAATCACCGCGAAGACAAGAACTAATGAAAGCCCTTGGTTTGCATTATACACTTGTTGATATTGATGTTGAAGAAATCTATCCATCTCATCTCCAGGGAGCTGATATTGCCCGGTATCTTTGCGAACTGAAAGCAGATGCCTTCGACAGCGCATTGCTACCTGAAGATATAATTCTGGTTACAGCCGACACAATCGTGTGGCTCGACGGGAAATACATCGGGAAACCAGCGGGAAAAGAAGAAGCCATCGAAATGCTTAAACAGCTTTCAGGCAAACAGCATTCGGTATTTTCGGGGATATGCCTGAAGTCGTCAACAAGAAAAGTTGTTTTCCACGCTCATACTTTGGTTAGCTTCCGTGAACTGGCTTTGGATGAAATTGAATATTATGTTAATCACCATAAACCTTTTGATAAAGCCGGTTCATATGGCATCCAGGATTGGATCGGATATATCGGAATAACAGGCATCGAAGGATGCTATTACAATGTTATGGGATTCCCGATTGAGATGTTTTATGAGCAGTTAACAAAATTTATTACTGCAGAAAATCAAAAAAGTATTTCTTAAATTCGCACTCTAAAATTAAATCTAACTTAATTATCAGATCATGAAAACAATACTAACATTCCTTTTACTTATTGCAGTTATGAAATTGAAAGCCCAGGAACAAATCACCTACCAGGAACCACCAAAAGCAATTTATGATCTGATTATGGCAAAACCGGTGCCATCAGCCAGTGTTGATGATGCCGGCAAATGGATGCTGTTGATGGAGCGGAACACTTTTCCTTCGGTAGCCGAACTGGCTGAACCTGAATTGCGTATCGCCGGTTTGAGGATCAACCCGAATAATTTCTCACAAAGCCGAATGACAACCCTGGTCGGGATGAGCCTGAAGGATATAAACACTTTACAGGAATATAAAATTAAAGGTCTGCCTGCTGATATGCGTGCAACCAGTATTCAATGGAGTCCATCACAAAATAAGATTGCTTTTGTAAATCTCACTTACGATAAAGTTGATCTTTATGTTATTGACATTGCAGCATTAACTGCTTCTAAAATAAACCAAGTGCCACTTAACATTGTAAGCGGAGGCACATTTGCATGGATTGATGACAACAGCCTGATTTACAAAGCAACAATTGCAAACGCCGTAAAACCGGCAAACCCACTTGCACCTACCGGGCCTGTAATACAGGAAAGCCTGGGCAAAAAGGCTGCGGCCCGCACTTACCAGGATCTGATAAAATCAGGGAATGATGAAGATTTATTCGAATTTTATTCCAAATCGCAGTTGATTTATACAGACTTTACTACTGAGCGTAAGATTGGTGAGCCGGCTATTTACAGGAGTTTTCAGATATCGCCTGATAATAATTCACTACTGCTTCAAACTATTGACAAGCCTTTTTCCTATACTGTTCCCATGAACGAATTTCCTCATTCCATAACTGTTACAGATATGAATGGAATGCTTATAAGAAAATTAGCTGTTAATCCTTCAACCGAAGGCGTTCCCATTGGCTTTGATGATTCCCCCGATTTCCCGCGTTCTTTTTCGTGGCGAAATGATGAACCCGCAACTGTAACTTACGTAAAAGCACTGGATGGAGGACTGGGTAAATCTAAATCTAAATGGCGCGATGCAATGATGGCTATAAGAATAAGCCCTTCTGACAAGGAAGCTAAAGCAAAGGAATTATTTAAAACTACCATGCGGTTGCAGGGTGTAACATGGGGAAACAGCAATATAGCTGTATATTATGAGGAATCATATGCAAACCGCAAATTCCAGATGAACCGGTACAATCCTTCAACCGGAAAGTCGGATTCACTGTTTGCACGGAGTTCGGATGATGCATATTCGGATATTGGAAATCCGTTAACACAAAAAAATGAGTTTGGACGCCAGGCATTGGTTGTTCTCAATAACAAGGAGTTGATTCTCAGTGCTGATGGTGCCTCTGATGACGGCGATATGCCGCTCATACAAACTCTTGATATCACGAATGGGAAAACGCACTTACTCTGGAGATGCAAAGCTCCCTTTTATGAATACCTGGTTAAAATGATTGATCCGGTCAAACTCACTTTTATTACCTCCCGCGAAAGCCAGACAGAAATTACCAATTATTACCTGCATACTACAGTGAAGAAGAAAGCTGTTGAGAAAGCGTTAACTCAATTTGTTAATCCTTATACTGAACTGGAAGGCGTGAGCCGAAAGAAAATCACTTATAAGCGTGATGATGGCATCAACCTTGCCGGAGATCTATATTTACCCAAAGGTTATGATGCTTCCCGCGACGGAGCCTTACCTATATTGATTTGGGCCTACCCTATTGAATACAAATCGGCATCAGATGCTTCACAGGTCAGGGGTTCGAAATATACCTTTACGCGTCCTTCTTATGGATCCCCGGTTTTATGGGTAACGCAGGGATTTGCGGTTCTGGATAAAGCCGAAATGCCCATTGTTGGCGAAAACGGCAAGGAACCTAATGATAATTTCATTCCTCAATTGTACCTGAATGCACATGCTGCTATACAGGCATTGGTCAAATTAGGAGTCGGCGATAGTACAAGAGTTGCCGTGGGAGGACATAGCTATGGCGCTTTTATGACTGTTAACCTGCTGGCGCACACCAATTTATTTAAAGCCGGGATTGCCCGTAGCGGCGCTTATAACCGTACTTTAACACCTTTTGGTTTCCAGGGAGAAGAACGCACCTATTGGGAGGCTCCGGAAGTGTATTTTGCCATGAGCCCCTTCAGCAATGCTGAAAAAATTAAAACCCCGCTCCTGTTAATTCATGGTGATGCAGATAATAATTCAGGCACTTTCCCTATACAAAGCGAACGCCTGTATAGTGCCATAAAAGGCCTGGGAGGGACAGTGCGTTATGTTTCATTGCCTTACGAAAGCCACGGTTATGCAGCCAAGGAGAATATACTTCATATGCTTTGGGAAACGGATCAGTGGCTGGAGAAGTATGTGAAGTAAGGTGTAAGTTATAAGCTATGAGTTATAAGTGAAGAGTGAATAATGAACAAGGAATATCGAATAATGAAGTAAAACCCTCGAACAATAGTGACCTTCGACTTAGATTGACAAATATTTTATATAAAAGCACAAATAGTAAATAGTGAAAAACTAAAAATCCCTGCGGCAGAAAGGCGGCAGGGATTTTTAATTTGTGGTAAAACAGTCTGTCTTTTCTCAAATATAGCTACAAGTAGACTAATGAAATTGTAATAGATTGTTCCGGTTTATTGAAATTGAATTTTGCATCATCATATTTTGGCGGGCCAAAATGTCCTTTTGCATTATTCGAAACCCCGATACCCTCTTTTGGCATCCCGATAAAATTAGTTGTCAGCTTTTTATTATTGTCCTCATCATGAAATACATAAACGGCATAAATCCCGAATGTTACATTGGTAAAAGTGTATTCCACTGTGTTGCCGGAAATTTTTACAAAGCCTGACAACAATGCCTTTTCGGTGTGATTGGGAAAAGCGTCAGCCGAATTAAATAAGAAAAAACCTACCTGGCCGGTATTGCTTTTTACATTTTTAACTACAACTTTAAGATTTCCCTTTGTGACCTGCGTTTGACCTAAAACTGAAAGGCTGACGGTTAGAAGAAATGCGAAGACAATATATTTTAGGAAATTTGGTAAAACGTGTTTTTGGTTCTTTTCAACTTGCATTTTAGAGGTTCTTATTAGCTAGTATAATTAGTTTATCAAGTGCATTCATCCACGGCTAAAAATCCCCTGGAGAAAGTCAGAAGCAAATTTCGGGAAATTAAACAGATATCGGTGTAAATTGTTAGGCAAGTTGTTAGAAAATAATACGTGCAAACTGTTTACGTATCTGTATTGTTGAAACAAAACATTCAAGATACAAATTGCTATAACAAACGAGGCAAATAATAACTTTTTTGGCGGTTGTTTTTATTCAATTGAATATTCATACGGAAGCCAGTCTGCAATACGTTGCTCTGCCATTTTGCCTTTCCAGTTTATGCCCGAAGGATCAAAATACCCTGTTTTATCGAAATAAACTTTCGGTTTAAGAAACTGAATATAGCTGAAATTTTTGCCATAATCTACATACAAATTCTCAGTGTAACTAAGATATTTGTTACCATGATCCTGAATTACAATTTCTTTACACAAGAAACTTTGACGCGTTGAATTTGTAACTGTGAATCCATTTGACTCAAAATCGTTCGACCAAAGCGCTCTGAAAAAGTGCAATTTTGATCCCAAATAAGTGTATTTTCTTATCTCTTCAAACAGCTCTTGCGTTGCTTCGTTGGTTTCATCTTCCCCGAAAATAATATTCCCACAAAAAAAAGTGGCCTCCTTCCGTTTATAATATTCAAATTTATCGAGATAATATGTGACTTTATATCCCAATGCGCTGTTTTCGATTAAAATCGGCTTTGATGCGAAAGCTTTCAACGTATCTTCATCAGAGTCGTAGTTAAAGGTAATATCGCTTTCATTCAATATTTTGCACTCCTCTGCATTGGCAGTGGTTCCAAGAAATTCCTCTTTAAACAGTTTTAAATTTCGTCTTCGTTGCCTTTCGAGTGATTTTGAGCTCACCACAGCCTCGCCCAAATCATATGTCTTGGGTTTCAGATAAATGATAAGAGGTTCAGTGGTAGAAAAATCAGAAAGTGTTACCGAATAATATCCGATAGCACTTATGGTTAAGGGCATTGACCGGTTTTTTGAAATACTCAGTTCAAAATTCCCATTTGCATCAGAAGTAGTTCCAACAAAAGTTCCGTTAAAATAAACATTGGCAAAGCAAACAAAATTGTTGGTATCCTGCTCAAAAATGGTTCCTTTAATCACCTGGGTAAAAGCGGTTGTGGTGAAAATGATGAATAGGGTAAAGAGTGGGAGCTTTTTCATTTGGATAATACTAATAATTTGCGCCGAAAGCTGATGTTATCAACCGTTATTGTTCTTTAGATTCAACTTGTCCTGTCATCTTTATATCTCGTTCTCCTGGCGCAGATTGCCCATAACTTTTTTTGTTAAAATAAATCATTCCTTTCTGCTCTTTCTTCAATAAATAGTTAAATATTTCCGACCTGTTTTTATCTCCATCAACAATTGATCTTATTATTATTTCACCTATATCAAATTCAAATTCTTGAAATTCACGTTCCTGAGATCTGTTAAAATATCCTTGATAACTATGAATTTCATTGAGCATAAGTAATGGCTCATTTATGACTTGATCAAGAATGTTGATCCCGTCTTTACCAATTTTAATCTCAGACTTCAAATCATATGTTATCCGATGAGAAATATTTAATAAATATGAAGTTTTTACTTCTAGCATTTGCTCAACCTCTAAATTGACGCATCTTCCTAATAAATCACATAAATACAATCTCAATTTCCCCTGAATGCAATAAAGAGTTATTCTGCTATTATTTGAATTGGGCAAGAAATAATCAAAGAAATAATTTTCCTCAATACTAAACGAATCGGGAAATATATTTACATATATCTCAAAGTCAGAAATCTTCTTAACTAGGTTCAATCCAATTTTAACAAATAAATTAGCTATTTGAATCACCAGATTATGTAAAATGGGTTGATTGTTTATACCAAAAGATACAAGTTCGATTAAGTGCTGTGGTACTTTGGTATCATAATGAGAACCGCCAAATTTATCAGAAAGCGAATTTATTATTTGAAATGTTTTATATGCCTCACCTTTATATTTTACAATTTCAATATCTAAATATTCTTCTAACGAAATTTGTTCTTGGCTTGGTAATTGTTTTTCAATAGAAACTGGTAAGGATGAAATGTGTAATAGCAAACCTTCGGAAATGAAAGGCAAATCTAGTTCTAAAGTATCAGGCATGTAGTAAATTAGAATTTCAGATTCTAAAATTCTAGCAATCTCAAACAATGGTTTTAATTCTTTATTCCTTTCTTTTGTTTTATCTGTCAATAAAGCCCTAAGTTGTCCAAATATAGTCGTGATTTGATAAAATTTACCAGTATCAATTAATGTTTTGGAATCATGAATAATTCGTATCGCATGAAAGAACTCTATCAATTTGTCTATGTTTGTCTTTTTTATATTTAAAACTTGATCTTTATCCATACAATGTAATTTATTTTATATGTTATGGCGGTCGCTATATAATTGTTCACAACTAAGGTTAAATACACAACAACTTGTGCCTATCAAATCCTGTTTTAAAGCTGCAATATTCCTATTCTCTCCGCCACTTCAAAGATATGAATCTAATATACATTTTATCCTTATGCCTTGAATTAAATACTGTTGTAAATAACGATTCAGGTTTAAGCAAAATAATAACCAACACGGATCATGGTTTGAATTCTTGTTTTGTTAATTGGGCCGTTAAACTCTTGCAGATTTTAAAACTCCGGAAGAGCTCGCCTGGTAACTAATAATTTACAATTTCAACCCTTGATTTGTATTACTCTGATTACCCTAAGATAAAGATTATCATTCCATTAACAACCACCTTCATGTATTTATGAAATTACCACGATAGAAAAATCCATAACAACCTGAAAACCCGTATCCTGAAAGTCAATTACCTTTTACTGCGGAAAATTGACTAATTTTGCACCTCAAATTCATACTATGAACAAGCTTATCCGTTACTTTCTTCAGGGGCTGCTGCTTTTGTCGCCGGTAGCTATCACCATTTATGCAATTTTTGTTACTTTCGAGTTTATCGACGGTTTACTGATTCAGTATCTCACTGATCTGATTGGCTTTAAAATCCCCGGACTTGGAATTATTATCATTGTAACCTTTATTACACTTATTGGAGTCCTGGGAAGCTCAATCCTGATAAAGCCTATATTGAATTCAGTAGATGCGTTTATCAGCCGGGCGCCACTGGTGAAAATCATTTATACTTCGATCAAGGATTTTATGTCGGCATTTGTGGGTAAAGAAAAGAAATTCACGGAACCGGTACTTGTTAAAATGGGCAAGAATTCGGACCTGGAGAAAATCGGGTTTGTTACCCAACACGATTTATCTGCCCTCGGAATCGAATCCGGCAAAGTTGCTGTTTATATGCCGTTTTCCTACACGTTCTCAGGGAACCTGTATATTGTACCTGCAGCAAATATAAAACCCCTGAATGCCAACTCAACCGAAGTAATGAAATTTGTAGTTTCTGCCGGCGTTACATCCATAGCAGGACACAAGAATTTTCCAGAAACCGACGTTGAACCTACGCTTTAAAATATATGCTCTTAATTTAAAATATGAAAAAGCCTTTGATACTTATAACCAACGATGATGGTATATATGCTCCCGGAATTCGTTTCCTGATTGAAACAATACGTCCACTTGGCGATGTGCTTGTTGTTGCACCGGATAAGCCACAATCGGCAATGGGACATGCAGTTACTATACAATCGCCATTGCGTCTTTATAAACTTGCCGAAACTCCGGGCTATCGCGAATACAGCTGCAACGGCACTCCTGCCGACTGTGTAAAACTGGGAGAAAAAGTTATATTGCGTGGCAAGCCCGATCTGATTGTTTCCGGAATTAACCATGGAAGCAATGCATCAATCAACATATTATATTCAGGCACTATGGCAGCGGTAATTGAGGGTGCTATGGAGAATGTACCTTCTATCGGCTTCTCGTTGAATGATTATATGCCTGACGCAGATTTCAGTCATTGCAGTAAAATAATAACTTCAGTTGCTTCGAAAGTATTAAGTGATGGACTTCCTGACGGCGTTTGTTTAAATGTTAACATCCCTATGCTCAATGGCAGTCCGTTTAAAGGCATAAAAATAACAAGACAGGCAAAAGCTTACTGGAACGAGATATTTGATGAGCGTAAAGATCCGCATAGCCGTGACTATTACTGGCTCAGGGGTGATTTCGTGAACCTGGATGAAGACGAAGATAATGATCACTGGGCAATTAACAACAACTATGTAAGTATTGTACCAGTTCAGATTGATCTGACGGCACATCATATGATTGACCAAATAAAAAAGTGGAATCTGGAAGCTTAAAAAACTATGCAACTTAAGAAATGGTTAAATAGTGACAAATATTCCCTGGGAGTACTCCTCGGGTTGGTAATTCCTGTGCCGGCAGCTTTTATTTTCTTATTGCTGATAAGGCTTTTCCAGCATTTCCTGCATGCGTTTACCACGGTGAGGGATATGGATATGCTACTGCTTAGCCTGGCAGTGAACTTAATTGCAATGCGGTATTATTTAGTAAAACGCAAGTTTGAAAAAACAGGTAAAGGCCTAATGGTGCTTACAGTTGTTCTAATCATCATGTTTCTTATCTTCCTGAAGAACAGCAGCATCAACTTTCCACTATAATTTAACACAGTTTCAAAATAATGAAGTATTACATCATAGCAGGTGAAGCTTCCGGCGATTTACATGCTGCAAAGCTTATGAATGGCATTAAGGCTCGTGATGAACAGGCTGAGTTCCGTTGCTGGGGTGGTGAAAAAATGCAGGACGCCGGAGGTACAATTGTAAAAAACTACCGCGACCTTGCTTTTATGGGATTTACAGAGGTGATTCTGAATATAAGGACTGTTCTCCATAACATACGTTTTTGTGAAGATGATATTACTTCCTGGAATCCTGATGCCGTTATTCTGGTGGATTATCCTGGTTTTAATATGCGTATCGCAAAATTTGCCAAAGCCAAAGGCATCAAAGTATTTTACTATATAGCACCACAGGTCTGGGCCTGGAAGAAGTATCGTGTACATGAGCTTCACCGTAATGCCGACCTGGTTTTTGTTGTTATGCCATTTGAGAAGGACTTCCATGCCAAATACGGATACCATGCTGAGTTTACAGGTCATCCCATGCCTGACTCCATTGATCTGAACACAAAGATTGATGATGCAGCATTCCGAACCATGAATCATTTAGGTGAAAAGCCAATTATTGCGCTACTTCCCGGAAGCCGAAAACAGGAATTGCATCGTATTCTTCCATTTATGTTAAAAGCGGCCGAAAATTTCAGCGACTACCAGGTTGTAATTGCGGGGGTACCTTCTCTCGGAGACAAATTCTATTCAAAAATTATTAAGAATTCTGCTGTAAAAGTGGTTTATGATCAAACATATGACCTGCTGCGAGTTTCCCGGGCAGCAGCTGTAAAATCAGGCACAGTAACACTCGAAACAGCAATGCTTGGTGTTCCCCAGGTTGTATGCTACCGGTTTAGTTTCATTTCAGCATTAGTTGCCTGGATGGTAGTTCATGTCAAATATATTTCACTTGTAAACCTGATTTTAGACAGGAAAGCAGTTACTGAACTTATACAGTTCAAATTCACGGCTGATACTCTGAGCCGCGAACTCTCACTTATTTTACCGGATGGCGATGCGCGTAATCAGATTCTGAATAATTATAAGGAATTGCGCGAACGCGTGGGCCAACCAGGAGCATCGGACAGAGCGGCAGGAATTATGGTTGAAAATCTGCAAAGCCAGGGCAAGCGATAATTCACTAAATTAAGGATAGCACATTTAAAAAGGGAATAGTGAGTTTATTCCTTTAGTGAAACTTTCAAAATAACTTCTCCAAAGAAATGTCTGATTTTGAGAATCTATCTATTGAAGGACTGACATTATATAATTTCAGTAGTAGTTCAAGGAAGGTTTTGTGAGCGTGGGACATTTCAAGCCATGCAGAAGTGAGCACTGCTTCGATGTAAGTCAATTTGTTCAATCCTTTCAAACGAACGGCTTGCGTGGCGTGGCAAAAAACCTGACGTAGAACTAGCCATGATTGCAAGGTTTTTATTTTCATTGAATATATAGATAATCATGGCGTAATCCATGTGCCCTATAAAAAATAAGCAATGACACATGAAATACAC
>JBBQGD010000054.1:0-18137 GCA_038322655.1 Bacteroidales bacterium
ATGAGTCATCCGCTCATGATGAATACCTTGCTCTTTGCCGATATGCTTAATAGTTTTTGTTGCAGGATTATAAACATTAATCCCATCAACGGTACCTATCCAGATATTTCCATCCTGAGCCTCCAGTGTAGCCCAAACGGCTTTATTCCCAAGTCCATCTGCTGTGGTAAGGTTCCCGGGGCGCCCCTGTTTTGGATTTATACTATAAGTGCCACCTTTGGTGGTTCCCAACCATATCTGACCTTCTTCATCTTCCAATAAATTATAGATAACATTTCCATTAGCAGGCGTAACTTTAAATTTTTCAAGCAGGTACAATTTTTGATCAAAGGAAATGACAGTTCCATCTCTTGTTCCCATCCACATTTTACCTGTTTTATCCTGTACAAACCCACTGATGAAACCAATATCTGTTACTCCCTGGTCTTTCCGCAAATATTTTATAGTGCCGTATTTAATATTTACGATTTCAGCGCCTCCAAATCCTCCCAGCCAGACAGCATCTGTCTGATCCTGATATACTGTTACAATACGATCATCATTTAAGCCGTTTTTCTTGGCAAGTCTTTTGTTTTTCTTTTCCTTCAGATCAAGTATGTTAACGCCTTTGAATGTAGTTATCCAGATCAGTCCTTGCCGGTCCTGCATTAACTTAATGTTAAAATTATCTGACAGGCCCTGCATGGTGCTGAATTTCTTAACTGTTTGCTTTTCAGGATTTATGATGACAATTCCTTCACCACTTCTTGCAATCCACATTTGCCCGTCGTTATCCTGCATCATGCCAAATATTGATCCCCGCTTTAATGTATCCACAAGTTGTTGTGCAAGTCCGGATTTTCTGTCGAGGATATAAATTTCTCCGCTCATTGTTCCTATCCATATCCGGTTTTCCTGATCCTTGCAGATAGCGGAAATATTCGGATCCAGCAGACCCTGGTCTGTTCCGTATATTTCCAGGTTAACTCCATCGTAGCGGCAAAGTCCTTTTTCGGTACCAATCCAGAGCAAACCAGACTGATCCTGCAAAAAACACCTGCCATTACCTGGCAGCCCAATGGATCCTGCATCCATAATACCGCGGGTTGTTCCTGGTTTAACCGAGGGCCAGCCTGCTTTGGTAATTTTAGGCGGTTGCATTAAAATGGTTTTGAATTTCAGTTTTTGAGTTGAAAGTTTATTTAAATCAAAAACTGTATCGGGTAAACTGTTCCAGTCCAGCTTTTTTTCCTCCATTGGCATCGGTAAAGGTACAGGCTCCCCGATATCAAAGGGCTTGGAGGGCATTTTAGCAAGGTCAAATTTCTTTTCGGACCATGCTTTCAAACTGTCAGGATCTGTTATAATCCATTTTATCTGTTCAGGCTCACTGAACTTAAAAGGCTTACTGACGGCTTGTGCAAATTCGCTCTCCTCTGCGGGAAAAGGTATATTGCGATCCGAATTTTTACAGGCCGATACTGATATAACAACAGAGATGGCAGCTAGTATTTTGATTATAATATGTTGTAATTGCATAGAGCTGAAATTTATATCGTTATTATACATGTATTGAAATTATAAACTCTGAACCTTCGTTTTCCAATGTTACCACTTTCAATTCTCCTCCATGCGCCTTGATGATATCATAGCTTAAGGACAATCCCAATCCCGTTCCCTGCCCGGTAGGTTTTGTGGTGAAGAAAGGCTGGAAGATTTTATCCAGAACTTTTTGAGGGATGCCGTTACCGTTATCAGCAACTTTTATTTCGACCTTATCTGCAATCTTTTTTGTACTCATCGATACAACAGGTTCATAACCCTCAATGTTCGAATTCTTTTTTTCATTCACCGCATAAAATGCATTGGTAAGTAAATTCAAAACAACCCTTCCAATATTTTGTGGAATTATGTTGATGATGCCTATGCTGTAATCAAAATCAGTTTTAATAGTTGCTTTGAAGTCTTTGTCTTTTGCACGCAAACCATGATAGGAGAGACGGAGATATTCATCACACAAAGCATTAATATCTGTTGCTTCTTTTACACCGCTGCTGCTGCGGCTGTGTTGCAGCATTCCTTTTACAATGGCATCGGCACGTTTGCCATGATGGTTTATTTTCTCCAAATTCTGTTTGATATCATCTGCAATTTCAAATGCATCTTTATTGTTGCCTTTTTGAAATTCGTCTATCATCTCATCAATCAGCTCATTGCTGACTTCTGAAAAGTTGTTTACAAAGTTTAGCGGATTTTGAATCTCGTGCGCAATTCCGGCAGTAAGTTCGCCAAGGCTGGCCATTTTTTCTGATTGGATGAGTTGGGATTGGGTGGATTTTAATTGGTCGTAAGCGGCTTCAATTCTTTGTTTTGCCTTTTGTTTGTGTCTGTTATTTCTGAACAGGAAAAATGCTATAACCAATAGTGTAAAAAGACTACCCATTAATGTATTTGTTCTTATTTTATTTTGGTAGCTGGCCTTTTCTTCTTCCAATTCCCGCAATCGTATTTGCTCATCGAAACCTAGGTTTTGATAGGAAGTCAGGTTTTTTCTTTCAACAACATTGAGACTGTCGCTTAATGAACTGGCCAATTTTAAATATGCAAATGCACTATCGGTTTTATTTAATTTACTATATGCAGATGAAAGAGAATTATAAACATCCGCCATTCCATCCAAAATCCCCGCTATTTTGCATGTTTTCAATCCTTTGTATGCATAAAACAAACTGGAATCAGGCTTATTGAGTAAAAGGTATATTCTGCTTAATGAAATACAACTGCGTGATAGCCCATAAAGATTGTTTTGTTCGGTGTTTAGCTCTAATCCTGTTTTATAGGCATTTAATGCTTTTTTATAGTTTCCTTTTTTCTGATAAATAGTACCAACTAAACCATATATACCCCCGGTGTATTTTCCTATGTCATTTTTTGGAAGCGAGTCTAATGCTATTTGCGCGTAAAGTAGCGCTGTGTCTAATCTGTTGAGGTTAAAATAAGCCCATCCAAGATTCATGTTTATCGTTCTAATTAGGCCCGCTTTTTGGGTAGATTCCGCAATTTCTTTTGACTTGAGATAGCTTGCAATTTGCTTATCAGGGTTGTTTGTCGCACCATATAAATGCCCCATTGTTTGATACAGATAAGCTAAGGTTTGGAGCCTTGCCTCTCGTGGAGTCTGCCCTGATGGCAAATTCCATACATATTTTTCACTAGCTGGGTCTTCCGCAATTTTTTGTGACTTTAAAAATGATTCGAGTGCCTTTGGATAATTGCCGATTCCTGTTAACACATAGCCTTTGTTTTCCAATATATGGGCCTCTATAAGTTTTAGGTTTAATTTTTGGGAAATGGGTAAACAGAGGGCCAGATAATAAAGGGCACTGTCATTGTTTGTGGCATTATAATGTATGGCCAAATTAAAATAGGCATCCATGCGGATTGT
The DNA here is from genome assembly GCA_038322655.1 of Bacteroidales bacterium. Classification (GTDB taxonomy): domain Bacteria; phylum Bacteroidota; class Bacteroidia; order Bacteroidales; family UBA4417; genus UBA4417. The sequence continues at coordinate 3,425 of JBBQGD010000054.1, forward strand.
GTCATTAGCGGCATTTTCCAAAGCCGAGTGCAGTTTCGCTAATTGGTCTTTTGGTGCTTGTGCATTAACATAAGCACTCGATAGCAATAGCAGAAAAACTATAAATTGCTTCATGATATTTTATTTGTATTTGGTAACTCAAAAATAAATTCTGCACCTTCCGATTCCTTCGTCTCCACATTCAACTCTCCACTATTCGCTTTCACAATATCTTAGCTCAGGCTTAAACCAAATCCGGTGCGGGATTAAAACCCTTAAAGATCTTAGCTGACTCAACCATAACAGTTGAATTCGGCTCTTGATTCATATCAGTAACATCTTTTATCCTTTTGTAAAACTTTTCAGTCACCGTTTCTCTTAGAATGATCCGGAAAAATTTCGTTTTTCAGGTCAACCAATGCAGGAATTAACGTGATCTTTTCATTTTCCAGATGCTTTGATTCAAGAGTTTCTATTTGACTCAAATGTTTGCTGAGTCGAAGAAATTGAATAAGTATCAACATCACAATTGCAAAAACTGTGAATGAAAGAATTACATATTCCCACGAAAGAATGGAACGGAGTGGCCCCAATAAAGCTGCGCCTGTGGCTCCGCCCAGGTTTGAAATTGCCATATACAGCGTAAACTGTGTTGCCGCCACCCGTTTCCAGCAAAGTTCCATACCCGTGGCAAATACAGCTACGCTTAAAAAGACATACAATGTAACGTATACCCCAATAAAACCAGTAACAAAAAAGGCGGTACCCCAATATGTTTTAAAAGAGGCCATAGCCACCATCAGTAAAATTAAACTAATAAGATAAATGGACATCATTCTTCTTTTGCCAAAAATATCGGCAAGGGCGCCTCCTGCAAACATTCCGAGAAATCCGGCGATTATGCTGGTGATGGATAATACATGCGTATATTCCTGGTCGGACCAGCCAACTGCCTGGATAGTAAATACAGGCAAAATGGTATTTATAAGCCAGAAGCCCATCTGTATAAAAAAGAATGTAATACCCATTAGTAAGCTTCCCGGTAAAGCAAAAACTTTATAAAGGCTCCTGAAAATTTGCTTAAAGCTTCCCAGTTGCATTTTTAGCGTGCTTTCTGATTCAGCTCCTCTGGTCCATGGCATTAATTTCTCTCCGGGGCGTTCCCTAAAAAAAAGTGGAAACATCATAATCAGGATTATACCGATAGAAAGAGTAAGAACTGCATAAGCAAACCCATAATTATGTATAATCCAGTTACCAGCAACCAGGGATGCGGATACACCGATTGTTTTGGCGCCCCACATTAAACCATTTGCCCGTGCCTGCTGATCAATAGGAACAACGTCGATGGCCATTCCATCGACAGCTACATCCTGAAACACACCAAAAAAACTGATACACAAACCCACCATCATCAACAGCTTAATATTATTAAGCGGATCGGGAACAAACGCCATAGCAATAAAACTGCATATTAAGCCGAATTGCCTGACAAGTACCCATGGTCTTCTGCGCCCCATGGCTAAAAATATATAGCGGTCCATCAATGGGGCAATAAATATTTTAAGACTCCAGGGAATACCAACAATGGCAACATATCCACCAATTACAGCAGCACTTTTCCCATTCATAGCCATCCACGCCGGTATACCAAAAAAGACCATTCCTTCGGGTATTCCCTGAGCAACATAAAGCACTGCAAAGCTCAGGTACCTCAAAAAAGTATTTTCGGTTAGTGCCGGAAGATCTCCTTTTTTAGTTTTGTTAACTGCTTTAGTTGTTTCGGTTATGGGCATAATGAGGTTTTATTTATCATTCTGATCAGGTAAAAGAATCGTGAATATGGTACCTTCTCCTTCAGTCGTTTCCACTTTTAATTCACCCCCATGTCCTTTATTTACAATATCATAACTTAACGAAAGACCCAATCCGGTTCCCTGCCCTGTGGGCTTGGTAGTGAAGAAGGGTTGGAAGATTTTTTCTTTTATAGTTGAAGGGATGCCGGAGCCGTTGTCTTTGATGGAGATTTTGACCCCCCTCGGTCCCCCCGGAGGGGGGATGAAGGAAGCTGTACTGATAATCACTACCGGTTTGTATCCTCCCAAGTTTTCTTTTCCCTTTTTATCAACTGCATAAAAAGCATTGTTAATCAAGTTTAATAAAACTCTGCCTATATCCTGCGGTATGACATTGATTTTGGGAAGTGATTCGTCAAATTCGGTTTTAAAATCGGCATTAAATGACTTGTCTTTGGCACGTAATCCGTGGTAAGCTAGCCGTAGGTATTCATCGGCCAAAGCATTGATATCCGTTGGTTCTTTTTGACCTGAACTCGTTCGGGAATGTTGAAGCATTCCTTTTACAATGTCGGAGGCACGTTTACCGTGATGGTTTATTTTTTCGAGGTTCAGGCGGACATCGGCAGCAATTGCTTTTGCTTCGTCAATATCTCCCTTATCCAGTTCACCATCCATTTCAGCAAGTAGTTCGCCGCTTACTTCCGAAAAATTATTCACAAAATTCAACGGGTTTTGTATTTCATGGGCAATGCCTGCGGTAAGTTCACCGAGCGAAGCCATTTTCTCGGATTGGATAAGTTGGGATTGGGTGGCACGCAATTCACTTAAGGTTTGCTCAAGCCGCTGTTTTTCCTGTACTAATTTCAAAGACTGTTCTTCTTTGTATTGTAAATCAAGAAAACGGCGGTACGCCAGATCAAATACAGTTGCAGCCCTTCGTTGCAGGTTACAGGCCTCTTCCAAAGGCTTTTCCAATGAAACCAGCAACAATGCTCCTCCTGAAAAATTTGAAAGATGATAATAGCTTTTAGGTAATACCGGGTTGACTGCGTGCTCATGTTTTGGCAGTGAGTTGACCATATATTCCTTGATAGGCGGGGCCGAAGTGAATAGTACATTCAGCCATTCTTCCTGTTTATATCCGCTGGCCTCAAGTGTATAATTATTTGAAGAACCGTGAAAACCGGCCACCATTTCACGGACCAATTCACAGGAGTCTTTATGATACAGGGTTGTACCGGTAATAATTTCACCTACATCTTCTCCTCCGGGTCTGAAGGCATACCATGACAAAACATTATCCGGGTCTTTTTCATACAAATGCACTACAGATGCTTCCAGTTCCGGCTGGCCCAATAAACCCATTTGTTCGCGAAGTACATTGGCAACTTCAATCAATTCATCAGATGATTGCATGGCTAGTGCCCTGCCTCTCACTCTTTCCAAAGCGGTTTCAATTTTAGCCTCTCTGGTTTGTGATTCAGCCAGTTGCAAATCGTTGAAACGGGTATAGGTTAAATCAAAAACTTTTGCGAATCGCAGCAGAATGTCGAAGTGCTCATCCGAGAGAGGCTCAAGAGTGGACAATGTAAGACTGCCAAAATTATTAAACGATGCATTAATAAAAACCCGCTTAAGTCCTTGCATTCCTGCTTTCACAAAGTCAGGCAGAAGAGACAATTCAGTTTCTGAGAACAAGAATTCGTCCCAGTTTTTCTTTATCGTGCCTTCCAAAGTGTATTGCCATTTAAGAATACGTTGCTTCCAGGCATTAAAATAGGCCATATTGGGCTTATGCTTGTGATATTTGACCAGAAAACTAACAGGTTGTTCAGGAGCTTCCGAATTCGCCATCCACCATCTTGCATCATACGATTTGGGATCATAAATTATAAGAATGCAACGATCAAGTATCAGATCAAGTTTGGTACATTCAGTAAACACTTTTCCAATTAAAGCATTTAACTCTTCCGAAGTTTGCATGGCCATAGCTCTTGAACGAACTCTTTCCAGTGCTGCTTCGATCTGAGATTCCCTGGCCTGGGCTTCGGCCCTTTTCAAATCGAGGAACCGGGTGTAAGTACCATCAAATACTCCGGCAAACCTCTCTAATAAATTGATAGTCTGTTCGGATCTTGGATCCGGTGTTGAAATCGTCACCAGGCCTTTTGAAAAGAACGCTGCATAAATAAACCTTTCACCCTTCAGATCATTCATATTCACGGCAACACCACACAGCTTGCTCCTGTAGCGAACATAGTCGCTCAATTCTTTCCCGCTTAGGTGAACTGTAATTGATTTTTTCTGTTTCTTCCAGGCAACATACAATTTATTCATTAAGTTTGGCTCATCGATGGTTGCATTGTACATAATATCATCCTGGCCGTTATGTTTTGCAATCCAGAAGCCGATTACATTTTCAGATTCATTCATTAATCCTATTGTAATCTGGTCCGGAGCTTCGCCTAATTCTTTAAACTGCTGAAAAAGCACGGTTGCTGTTTCAGCCAGTTCACCGCTGCGCTGCATGGCCATGGTTTTTGACCGAACCTTTTCCAGAGCATTTTCAATTTTAGCTTCTCTTGCCTGTGCTTCGGCAAGCGTAATATCCATAAAACGCTGGTACGAAAGATTAAAAACATTCCGGAAGCGTTTTAGCAATTCCAGTTTTTCTTCGCCAATAGCATTGAAGGCTGATATGCCGATTGAGCCTGTACCAATTGAATAAAAATAATAGTAGAGTGCAGTGGTATTTTCCACCCTTGAGTCATCATATTCCCCGCCTTTTTTCCGGAATACTTTCCAGTCTTCCAAATCTTTTCCTTCATAAGTGTATCCGATAAAAGCATCATTGGTGCTACGGGTTTTCTTAACCATTTTTTCAATGGCAGGATGGGCGTTGTAACTAACTTCGGCTATCACTGCACCGGCAAAATTTGAAAAATCATAATTTACAAAGGAACCTTTTTCGTCATTGTGAATATTGATCATTGCATTCCTGAGTTCTGTCAACCCTAAAGCGTTAAGTTCTTCATAGAGTATTTTACAGATTTCGAGCAGGTCATCCGGTTTACGCATGGCCATGGCAACAGCTCTTACACGTTCCATTGCTGTTTCAAGCCTGGCTTCTTTGGCCTGAGCTATCGCCTTTTCAATATCAAGAAACCGGCGGTAAGCCAGTGAAAATACTTTATGAAATTGTTTAAACACATCCAGCCCGGCTTCACTCAAAGGTTTATACGTTGAAAGTCCCAATCCTCCCGGGCCGATGGAATAGAAATAGTAATCCAATGTTGAAGCATCGTCCAATATAGGGTCAGGAAGCTGATGATCCAGTTTTCGGTAAGTCCTGAATTTTTCCAGTTCTTTTCCGATAAAGTTTCCGGTAAAAAATGCATCCGGTGAACTTATCATTTTTTCAGCCATTTCTTTAACTGTAGGATGTTTGTGGTAGTCCACTTCCTCAACTATGCTTTGATCATAGGCTGCAAAATACTGATAGTTTACATAAGTGCCTTTTTGCTCATTAATGATAACCGTTTGTACATTGCGGATTTCGCTGATGCCCAGGACTGCAGACTGCTGAGAAATGATACGGCACACTTCCAGCATATCGGTTGGTTCTTTCATGGATAAGGCAATGGCACGAACTCTTTCAAGTGAGTTTTCTATTTCAAGCTCCCTGTTTTTAATGATCAGGTCGGCAGTTTTTTCATCAACCAGTTTTTCAAGTTCGGCATTCCTTTGCTTCCATTTGTCTATCCCAAAACCATCCACTTCACTTTGTACATTTTCCGGCTTGGAACCATGCCAGTGCACCAGCATCCATTTATTATCAATGAATTCCATCACACATGAAAAGCGCAGGTACATTTGCATAGTTTCATTTTCAACCATCATTGTCCCTATTATATCGTCGGCGAAAACCGCGGAATTGCCGTCAGCTGAAATACGGCGCAAAACAAGAGTCCTTTCCCATTTTGTCGCAACTCCCTTCAAAAGCTTTTCCTGGGTGATTAATAATTCCCGTAATGCAGACAGTGTGAATAATTTTTCATCAACAGCAGTTCCAAACCCCATTACATCAACAACAGCAAGCTCTTCAAGGTCATCAAGAGAAGGGTCAATACTTAACCCAATATCCATAAACTTATCATAAGAAGCGTTCAATAATTTTTCCTTTTCTGTCATGTTGCTAACTTTTAAACTGGTATTATGATGATAAATTCACTTCCTTCATCTTCTTTTGTTTCCACTTTTAGTTCCATGAAATACTCACCGTTAGTTATATCACAATTAATGGACAAGGCCAATCATTTTCCTTGAGTAACTATTTCTTTGCCCCCATCCCACCAATAATCAGCCAGCCGCTATCTGTCTTCCGCCAGGTGTGGGTGATTTTGGAAGTGGTTTTTTCAATAACAGCTCCTTTTTCATTTGTCCAGGTTTGGGTAACATCATACAATACAATTACGATATCACCAAAAACATTTTCCGTTTTCCGGGTTAATTCATAGCTGAATTTCCGGCTTTTATCTTTGAACATATCAGTAATCCAGTCGGTTATATGATCTTTGCCGGTAATTTTGTTGTTGGAAGGATAGCCGATAAAATTCTCATCCCAAAGCGTGAGGTACGCTTTAAGGTCATTTTGCTTGACATATTTCCAGTAATTCTTTTCCAGGTCCCATACCTGGTCCTTAATTTCCTGAACAGTCGGGGCTGATTCATAGGCGCTGTTTACTTCAATCCAGTACCCGTCGGGATCCTGGAAATAAATTTGCTTTACACCATCGGCCCTGTTGTTAACCTTATCGGGTGTGCCCGGCAAGTCGCTGAATGAAATATTCTGACTTTTCAGACGAGCTAAAAACGCATCGAAATTCTGAGTCGTCATTGCAAAATGAACGGCTTTATTGAGAGTAACCGGCTCTTTTAAAATCGAAATCAGGTGTAGTTCTTTGTCTTCACCCAAAGAAAGCCAGCGAATACCATTCATTTTGGTGCGGTTGGTGATTTCGCTCAGTTGAAGAACATTTTTGTAAAATACCACTGACTTGTCAACGTCTTTCACCGAAAGTGCCAGGTGATTAAAGGTGCAGTTGAATTTCATATCGTCTTGCGACCATCCCAGGATTTGAATTGCAACGGCAATTAAGAGAATTGCTGTCTTTTTCATACTAAAAGTGATTATTTGGTTTTATGTGCTTCCATATCGATCTCAATCAATTGTCCTTTTACAGCTAATCCTTTAACTTCGAGCCAGGTGCCTGTTGGAAATTGTTTTGTGTAAATTGAATTACGGAAGCCTGACACTTTTTCGAACTCCATTAAATCAGTTGTATATACATTTTCAGCTACCACATCGTCGAAAGTGTAACCATAATGCTGCAATATTTTTTCCAGGTCGCTGTAGCAGTTTTTCATTTGCTGCTCCAGGTTACCGGGCGCAACTATTAACCCTGCATCATCCATACTTACAGCACCAGATATTTTAAGGTCGTTGCCAATTTTCACAGCATGGGTATAACCATATTCCTTTTCGAGTTTTGGGCGAAGGTTAAAATACTCTGGCACTTCGGATTGCACAATTGTTTCTTTCACTTCCTTGGTTTCCTGTTTGCAGCTTTGTGCTGTTATAATTAGAGCAACAAGGGCTACCAGTAAGGTAATTTGATTCGGGAAATTTAAGCTTCTGTTCATAATTTTTTGATTTTGCTTTTTTGCCTACTCTGACTTGTTTTCAGCATCCCCGTTGTAATTTCCAAAAATGGTTTCCTGCTCTTTACGTTTTGGATATTGGCGATGTAGCGGTTTAGAAGCACAAATGTTTAACCTACCACAACTGTTCATTTGATGCACTAAACTCCAAACTTTCAAGTCACCCGCATTCGCCAAAACCTTGTTAGCAGCATGTAGTTTATATTCATGTCAATTAATTGTTTCATTTTGTTGTTGCTTCATATATTTGTAGAAGCCAATCAATACAATGAAACAAGCAGCAAGCATGCACAAAGCAAGCGTGATAAGCAAAAATGAAATTAGTCCTTCAGTTATTCCAGTCCCTTCTTTTCCACCAGCAATTGGCATCATTTTCCCGAAGCCGGTCATTGCGGCCAGAATCACTGCTGTCATATTCGCAAACGTTCCATAAACTGTCAGCCAGTATGTTACCTTAAGTAGTATTTTTGAAAGCACTAACCGGTTCCAAATCAGACCTAAAATCATTAAAAACATACCATTCATCAATCCTTCCAGGTGGGCAGCAAGTGCCATACGTGGGTTTGTCATATTTTGAACAAATAGCCCGACAGCCAGCCCAATTAAGAATAGAATCAGCCCAAGGAATATCAGGCTGTTAGCTTGTTTATTTTTAGTATTTCTTTCCATTGTATTGCATTTGGTTTTTAATGTTTTAAGTTATCAGAGTCTGTCAGTTTTGTTTTTTGCTTATTGTCTGAACTCTTTTTTGCCACTATGTTCGATACCATTGCTGCTAACTTTCTGGCTATCCTTACCAGTCAAGCCCTTCAAGGTTTTAAAACCCTTGAAGGGCTTTAATTTTTAATTTACCATAGCATTTTGAGCCTGGTACGTATCCGTGTATTGCTGAAAACTGCTTGCCTTGCCGTTTTTCACCCGCCAGAAATGGGCAAACTGCGCGCGAATAACCTTTCCGGTTATTTTGTGCTTTGCATTATACCTGCCAGTAACAATAATCGAGTCTCCAGTAGTTTCATGAAACTCATAATCTGAAAGAGTGAAATATTCCCAATCGGCACCAATGCGTCCAAAAACGCCTTCGGCAATTGCCTGAGGACCTATGTACGGATTATGGTCGGCATAAGGGAAGTTTTCGGCTTCGTTCCAAACCATTACCGGATCCATGGCATTCAGAAATGCCGGAAAGTCGCCGGTGGCAAATGCATTGTAGATTCCTTTAATTGCGGCCAGATTGTTGATTTCATGACCAAGACCTGATGTTTCGTGTAAACTTCCCATGATGTTAGATTTAAGTTTGTTAATGATTTAGTTTGATGTTCTATTTGCAAGCTATTAATTTGATGAATTTTGATTTTATTTGATTCCCTTATTAGAATGAATTGGTAAAGGAACCGTCTGCATCGCAATTTCATTTTCCAGATGGCCTGATTCCAAAATCTCAATCTGGTCCAGATGCTTTCGGAGATTAAGTAATTGAATCAGTACCAGCATAACCAGGGCAAAACCGGCGAAGGACAAGATCACATATTCCCAGGGCATTATTTTACGGAGAGGCCCGAGTAATCCTGATCCTATGGCCTTCCCCAGGTTCGAAATCGCCATGTAAAGCGTAAACTGCGTGGCTGCAACCCGTTTCCAGCAGAGTTCCATGCCTGTAGCAAATACAGCTACACTCAGAAAGACCCATAATGTGATATACGCACTGATAAAACCGGTAACAAAAAAGGCTGAACTCCAGTAGATTTTAAAAAATGCCATTGCCGCCACCAGTAAAACCATGCATACCAGGTAAACAGACATCATTCGTTGTTTGCCAAAAAGATCGGCGAGTGCGCCTCCGGCAAACATTCCAAGAAAGCCTGCTATGACACTGGTGATGGAAAAAATATGCGCATATTCCTGGTCGGTCCATCCAATAGCCTGAATGGTGAAAACCGGCAACAGGGTATGCAACAACCCAAAACCCATTTGAATAAAAAAGAATGCAACTCCCATAAGCAAACTTCCCGGCAGGAAGAAGACCTTGAAAAGACTCTTGAAAATCTGGCTCCAGCTTTCCAGTTGCATTTTCAGGTTAATTGCTGATTCGGAGCCTTTTGTCCAAGGAAGAAGTTTCTCCCCAGGACGTTCGCGTAACAAAAGCGGGAACATAATAATAATACTGATTGCAATTGAAAGACTAAGCACCGCGTATTCGAAACTATAGTGATGTATAATCCAGTTGCCTAAAGCCAGAGAAGCTGAAATTCCTATAGTTTTGGCTCCCCACATGAGGCCGTTAGCCCTGGCTTGCTGGTCGATCGGGACAATGTCGATTGCCATTCCATCCACAGCTATATCCTGGAATGAGCCAAAAAAGCTGATAAAAAAGCCGGCAACCATCAGCAATTTCAAATTATTGAGTGGGTCGGGCACAAAGGCCATGGCTATAAAACTGCAAATCAGCCCAAACTGTCCGACAAGCACCCAGGGCCTGCGACGTCCCATTTTAAGAAAAGTAAAGCGATCCATTAAAGGGGCAATCAATATTTTGAAACTCCAGGGAATTCCTACCACAGCAACAAATGCTCCAATCTCCGAAGCGCTTTTTCCATTCATAGCCATCCATGCAGGGATACCGAAAAAAGTCATTCCCTCCGGTATGCCCTGAGCCACATAAAGTATGGCAAAACTAAAGTACCTGAGAAAAGTGTTCTCTGAGAGAGAAGGGAGCCCGCTTTGTTTTGTCGTGTCCGAAGCAGGAATTGTTGTTTCTGTTGCCATGGTAAAAGGTTTAAATTACTTTTACATATTTACTATCACTATTGTAAGTTGTAGTTGGTTTTCAGCTTTCTTTTTTTATACTCTGGTTGAGCCTGTTCAATCAAAAAGCGTCGAACCTTATTATTTAAAAAACTAGCTGATACAAATAATACTGAGGGAATTCATTCAACTCCCCCAGTATCAGCAATATTTGATTGCTATTTTGCTTTTGCATCTTCATTATAAATATCCCTTACGCAGAGGTACTTACCATCCCGTTTTTCCCAAACAGCCATATACTTGCCTGTTGAAGTAACCTTCCCCGATGCATCTTTAACGGTTGTTATGCCAACCTCTGTAACTGAGTTTTCGCAGCCAAACACATCCTGAACGTCGTAAGAAACCATCGAACCCTTGGCTCTTTTAACTAAACCCTCTTCAATATCTTTTTGAATAGCGGCTTTACCTGACAACATCGGTTTATTATTACTCAGGCTTATAGCATCATCTGCATAAAAAGCAGCTACTGCATTTGCGTCACGGGCATTGTCGGCACTGGCCCAGCTTGTTTCCAAAGTTTGTATTTCCGCTTTTATTGCTGCCATGTCGGGTGCTGAAACCGCTACTTCAGTACTTTCGGTTGTGCTTGCTTCTTTTTTCTCAGCTGGTGCGCCGCAGCCCGCGAAAAGAATAGTTAAAGCAAAAAATACGCTGGCAATTCCTGGATAATTCACTTTTTTCATTTGTTTCTGGTTTTAATTTATTGCCTACTCTGTTCGGTTTTCGGCTTACCCGTATCTATATTTTCGTTAAGTGCACAAATGTTTCAAGACAGGAGAAAACATAAAGTTGACACAACATTCATCCTTATGAAAATAACTCAGCTTACTCTTTTACTATGAAAAAGGCAAAGAGACAATAAACGCTGTACCTTGCCCTTCCCTGGTTTCCACCTTCAACTCCCCACCATGCGCTTTCATAATATCATAACTCAAACTCAAACCCAATCCTGTTCCCTGGCCGGTAGGTTTGGTGGTAAAAAAGGGCTGGAAGATTTTTTCTTTGATGGAAACGGGAATGCCGGGGCCGTTGTCTTTGACGGTGATTTTGACTCCTAAATCCCCTGAAGCAGACTTTGTGGAAATTGTGCTAACGACCACTTCCGGTTTGTAACCTTCTATATTTTCTTTTGCCTTTTTATCCACTGCATAAAAAGCGTTATTGATCAGGTTAAGTATAACTCTTCCCAAGTCCTGGGGAATAACATTGATTTTTGGAAGCGATTTGTCAAACTCAGTTTTATAATCTACATTAAATGTTTTGTCTTTTGCCCGCAATCCATGATACGAAAGCCTCAAATATTCATCTGCCAGGGCATTGATGTCAGTTAGTTCTTTTTGACCGGTTGACGTTCTTGAATGCTGCAACATCCCTTTTACAATGGCATCGGCGCGTTTGCCGTGGTGATTGATTTTTTCAAGGTTTTGACTAATATCGTTTAATATCTCATCTTCATTTTGAAAATCACGAGTCTCCTTCTTCCGTTCTTCTTTTAATTCATCAATTAACTCATTGCTGACTTCCGAAAAGTTGTTGACGAAATTCAGGGGGTTCTGTATTTCGTGAGCAATGCCGGCGGTTAATTCTCCCAGGCTGGCCATCTTTTCGGATTGGATAAGATGAGTTTGCGTTGCCCTCAATTCAGCGAGTGTCTGTTCAACTCTTTTCTTCTGATCCTCTATTTCAATATTTTTCTCCTGCAACTGCCGTGTACGTTCCTCAACACGGTTTTCCATATCATCATAAAGTTGAGCATTTTCAAGCGAAATAGCTATTTGCCCGGAGAGTAGCTTAATAAGACCCAGACGTTCGGTTGTAAATGCGCCTGGTGTAAGGTTGTTTTCGAGATAAATAATTGCTGATAATCCCTGGTTCTTCACTACCGGCATGCAAAGCACTGAAAGTGGCCGACGCTTTTGCAGGTAAGGGTCACTAATCCACCGTATATCCTGTGCAGCATTCGACAACACTTCGGGTGCCATGCTACGCCAAACAGCGCGAAGAAGAGTAACAGGATGTGTTTCTTCTGTGATCGTCATCTGCATATATTTTACGGATGACTTACCTTCCTTAAGAGCCACCAGTTGAAGGCCAGCCGCCCCGGGCAAGAGTAATTGTGCCGTTTGTGCTCCGGCATTTTCAATGAGTATTGTGGTAAGTTTTTCAAGTAAGCTATCCCATCGTATTTCACCGGCTATACTGTTGGAAGCTCTAAGCAGACTGAGCAGGTCCACATCATGACCTGAACCCTTATCGGCTTTATTTACTGCTATTATTTGCGGATAATCAATTCCGAGTTGGGTACAGCGGGCAATTGCACCCCACGTGTAATACAGTTGCCATGCATTCAAAACCAGAGGTGTAAGATCTGCATCTTTTTGAATTTCGGCAAGCAATTCGGCCTTCTCTTCAATGGCAATTGCTTCAGCGAAAAGGATCAGGTGTTTTTTGGCGAACATCATGCTTCGTTCGAGATGATACAAAGCGGTTTCGGTATGGCCAGCCCTACGGTTCACTATTGCTTCAAGTAAATGACTCCAGACAGCAAAGTTGAAAGGAGCTTCCTTTGCCCAATACCTGATATGGCGGCGTGCTGCACGCATATGCCTGTTAACGGGTTTATTCGATTTGTAAGCTCTGATTGTATGGAAAATAATGGCATGTTGAAGACTTACAGAACTCAGTCCTACCGGTGAGATTTGCGAAAGCAGTTGGGACAGTTGTTGGTTTGCATCATCGTACCTATGAAAAATAATTCCTTGCAAACCATCGAAACTACTTAAAATAGCGAGGTTTGTATGGTAATTCTTTTCAATAAAATCAGGAAGTTCGGTGCTTGCCGAAAATATGGAACCGTCCATGGTGCTTTCAGCCGGAATGGGCCTGCATAAGTCATCGCAAAATTGAAGGACCATTCGTTCATACGTTACCATCATTAGCTGATTTTTATCGGTACAAGCAACAAGATGCTCCTCCGCTTTTTGCCTGATTTGCTCAAGCGCCACGCCACTGAAGATTTTGAAAATGTCGGATGTGGCCAGCGAATAAAATGCAATTTGAATGGCTCCAACATCCCGGCTGAGGGAATAGTTTTCTTCCAGAAGTGCTGCATTGTCGGCGATCGGAGAATGCCAGTGGCGTGTGAGTGCCGTGTGAATGAAGCGGGTGGCCACAGCACCACTAACATTAAGAAAGCGTTTATCAAGATTACCGGCAAGGGTCATCATTTCTTCTGCCCCCTTGAAATTGTGGCTGATGGACGACAAGATAAAGCCATAAGATGCAAATACCTGTCCAATGGTATCCGAAAGTCCGATCTTTAAAGTGGATCGTATTTGCCAGGCATTAACTTCGGTTAAAAGTTTAGGAGCAGTCAGAAAAAATGCGGAACTTGTGTTCTGCAAAATATCTACTACTAACTGTGTTCGCCTGTCGTTGGCAAGGGGCAGGCTTTCGATGAATATGGACGACTTTCCACGCATCATCATTTTTAGCCGGATCAGGTAAAACACGATCCTTAAGATACCTGGCCGCTCCGAAAAAACCACACCAAGCCGTTTCAGGCTCATGATTGTATAGCTTACCGTTCCGTTAAAATCCTGTTGCAACATCAGAGATTTGCATTCAATGAGGTCAAGTTCCGCTATCTGAAGCGGATCTTTTGTCGATGCAAGCAGAATTTGCCGCTGAATTGCATATTCCTTAAATTGCAAAGAAAAAACAAGCATTGATAATTTCTTGCATTGCCAAAGGAACAGCTTAGGATGCATGAGGTTATGCTGAACGGCCCCAATCATGGAATCGTAGTAGCGAAGTGCTGCATCAAAAGCACCGGCAGCCTCTGCCTTTGTTGCTCCAAATTCAAGCAGAGCAATATAATGATCAGGTAATGGCTGCGAAAGGCATCCTATGTATCCCAGTAATCTGTAGAGGCTGGTATCAGAACTTTCATAATATCCCTTGTTATAAAGGTAATCGGCAATGCGCAAATAAAATTCCTGTTTTCCTGCCTCTTCTGTTTCATTTTCAGATAGTTGAAGCAGTTGCGCATTTGAAAACCGATAAACGCCCTCATCGCTTTCAGGAACTATGATTTCCATGCGGTGAAGTATACGGGCAGTTTTGGTAATATCCTTGCGGGTTAAAGGTGAAAGCGCAACTGTTAATATATCAAGGTCAAAACTTAGACCGATGGTTGAAGCTGCGAGTAAAAAACGTCGGGCGTCGGGAGGTAAATGCAGAATTTTAGCCTGCATATACTCCACCATATTTTGCGTAATGTCGAGCGCAGCAAATGCGCGCAGATCAACGCGCCATACTTTTCGGTATGCATCGGGCGACACGCAACCACTGTCAGAAGCCCTTTCCATTAATTGCCTGATAAAAAACGGAGCACCACCGGTTTTACG
>JBBQGD010000055.1:0-17890 GCA_038322655.1 Bacteroidales bacterium
AGTTGTAATTTCTACACATGGACTAATTAAAAAGAACAGACAAAACACTAGTCGCTGACTTGGAAAAAGCGGAGAGATTGAGAAAGTTTTATTTTGAACAAAAAAGTTAAGAATTATGAAAAAGGAAGCCATGAAAACATATAGTTTAGATGAAATGATAGACAAGCATGTCGGTAAAGTGGGAACACCAAATCGAGAAGCTTTTGAAAACGAATTACGTATTGACTTACTCGGTGAAGCAATCAAACAAGCTAGAAAGGAACGCCATTTGACTCAAGCTGAACTTGGGCAATTGGTTGGTGTAAAGAAAGCTCAAATTTCTAAGTTAGAGAATAGCCTGACAGACGCTCGTTTTGAGACAATAATTAAAGTATTTAAAGCATTGAACGCTAAGGTTTATTTTAACGTTGAATTGCTCAATCAGACAGTTAAACTTGCCTGACAGAAAGAAAACCTGGCGGTAACAAACGCTATAGCAAATGCGGGTTTTCGTGTTCGTTGAAACATTTGAAATCTTTATATACATTTGTGCTGGCTGACAATTGAGCAACAATTTATTCCCGCACTTACCATAGCGTAACCGTTAGCAGTTTAAGAGCTTCAAAGGAAACTATCCCGCAGGGATTTAGTTCAACAACAGCTAATTGCAAGCGGGCGGTTCATACTAACCTGGAAGTTCTTACCTTTAATCAAAATTTAACTAAGCCGACAGATGGGAGCCTTTAAGCACCCGCCTACAATTAGCTGAGGGCTTTATAACCAATATTAAAAGAAGGGATCATGATTATGAAAAAGGTAAAAATTGCAAAATTTTTGATGAATATTTTGCCAAATAAGCCAAAGTATCAGGAAGAACATATAGTCTCAGAAATATTTAGACACCCAAAATTTACTTCTTTGGTACAAAATGAAAAGATTTTAGTACAAAAAAAATTAGTGAAAAATAGGATTTTTGATGAAATGCAAAAACCATTTGAACTTTTTTTCCCTTTTTATTCATTCAAGAATGAATTAAAAGGAAAGAAAATTCTTGATTTAGGTTGTGGTATAGGTGGATCATCTTTTTGTTTGGGAGAAAAATGGGAAGTAAGTGAATTTTATGGCATTGATGTAAGTAATGAATCTATTAATACTGCAAACTATTTCTTACTTGATTTTAAAACAAATATTCAATACAAATTCATCCAAGGATATGCAGAAAAAATGCCTTATGAGAATAATTTTTTTGACGCTATCATTTCACATGATACTATTGAGCATGTTCGGTCAATTAAAGAAACTCTTACAGAATGTAAAAGAATCCTAAAGAAAGATGGAGTTGCATTTCTCGTCTTCCCTTCCTTTAAATTACCTTTTGGTGGTGCACATATTGATTCAGTTACAAGAATGCCTTTTTTAGAATGGTTCTTCTCACCAAAAACGATAAATGAAGCATATAAAGAAATAATAAATGAATGGGGAGATGATTTAAATTGGTATAAGCCAACAGAAGAAACAAAAGGGGATTGGGCAGTTGTTAAAGGTGGCATAGGAGTAAATGGTACAAAGTATAAAGATTTTATTTCAGTAGCTGAAGAAATTGGATTCAGTAATATTTCTTTTGTGAAAATTCCATTACTTTATGTAAGTGATACGGCAATTAAATATCCAATTCTTAAATTCTTTACATTATTTCTAAAACCTCTTTTATTTTTTGATTATTTTAAAGATTACTTAACACAAAGATTTGTATTTGTTCTAAAAAAATAAAAAATCTGGTTATAACAAAGAATCCATGTAAATAAAAAATGGCGGGTGAATTACATAATTGGGATCCCGATAGCTATCGGGATTGTCGCCCGCACCAGCATTGGTGTTGGTTGACAGCAGACAACCACGTAATCCGCCACTATTCATAGACTAACCGTTTGCATTTTACACAGCAATTTACAATATGAAACAAGTACAAGTATTTCTAATAACACTTTTAGTGTTCAATTTTTTGGGCTGTCAAGAAAGGTAACTGTTGAAGACCTGAAAAAATTTGTTGCGACAGAAAACTATCCTAATGACGTTTTTTTAATACGGTGAGTAACAAAAGAGCCTTCATCATTGTAGCACACGATAACGATGACTGTGCAATGTCAGGTACAATAGCTAAGCTTAACAGCAAAAGGTTGGACTATTATGCAGCTATGTTTGCAAAGTCATATTATGGCAAAAACAGGCAAAAATCCAGCGGATATTATTTGCCAAGGCAACGAACTTATATTAAAAGATGGTTATTACCGTATAGGGTTAGACACGATGGAAAGTCCCTATTTACCTATTCCGTACAAAAAAATAAAAGAACAGTTTCTTTACAGAAAAGGTTGCCAATGAAATCATCAAAAAAGTTAATGACTTTAAGCCTTCGGTAATTTTTACACTTGACAACGAAAAAGGTGGATATGGACATCCAGAACATATTTTTATCAGCCAATTAGTAAAAGACCTTTTTGAAGAAAGGAAAATAGAAATTCAAAAAATATATCAATCTGTTTATACTGATCATATGGAAGCAGAGATTGTAGATAAATGGTTAGCAGAAAAGATGAAAGAATGGGGGTATCCAAATGCAAGTACAATAGCAAATCAATTGTATAACATTGATGGAATGCCGGAACCAACAGTACAAGTGAATATTTTTGAGGTTGCTGATACTAAAATGAAATACTTAAGGGCATATGATGAAGACATTAGAAAAAAACTAAGAAAATTCATCCCTTATTATGAAAATTTTGATGCAAAAACATACTTAGGAATTTTTGACCGAGAGTTTTTTAGGGTAATTGAATTAAAACCGAACCGCTAATAAATAGGACTCTGAGCGGTCTGCAAGACTCAGCGATGAGTCCATGTTGAACTACATCCCGGTTAAATTAACGGAATTTTGTTCTATGTACTTATTGAGGATTTTGTGTTTTCTTCTTGTTGAATATCAGAGAGTTGATATATTGTCAACTTGCGCCATTCAGGACGAATCGGAAAAACAAATTTACGACTAAAAACGTGATAATTTTTAAACAGTGGAAGAAAAAAAGAACATGTACTTATAAATTTATAAAACGAAATGATAAGGGTAGAATCTTCAAAGGAAGCTATCCCGCTGGGATTTAGTTCAACATATGGTATAGTGCATGCGGGTTTAAGTGAGTTTCGAATGTTTGTTGCTCGTAAAAAAAAGTCGGTTTAACCCAGATTACGCATTAGAAATTTGAAAAGGGAAGGAATACTCTTTGGAATAGTTCCACAAACCGGAGAACCAGGCTCGTCGTTTTTTGTTGAGCGCGATTTTGAGAACAAGTTTGCCATTTACATTTTCAAAATAAGCTCCTATTGCAAATGTTCTGTATCTTAGTGTTGATAATGTTCTTTGTGTTTTTTCCTGCAGGACAAACATTCTGAAAAGAGACATTAAATTGTAAGCAATCATAGCAAAAGTCAAGGCTGCTTCCGTGGCAAAGAAGTCATTGAGGTTAAAGCTGTCAAATCCAAAATCATATTTTAATTCTTTGATTCTATTTTCGGCATCACCTCTGCCTCGATACAGCCGCCAAACTTCGGTGGCCGGTAATTTCATATTGGTTACATATGCTGAATATCGATAGTTTCTATAAATTTCTTCTTCGGGGAATAAGCTTAGCTGCTTGCCTGTAGCTTGTGGCCGATCTTTTATCTTTTGTCGAACGATAACTATTCTTCGTGGTTTTTCCCAGGATTTACTTTGATATGTTTGCTCACAGATTTCAATTCCTGTATCTAATACCACCCAGTTTTTACTATCATGTATAAGGTGTTGAATGGGATGTGTAAACTTCACAACTACAACATAATTCATCACTTTTTCTTCCAGATAATTCAATATTTCTGATTGGAAGAAGCCGCTATCCAGGCGTATTAGCCCAATAGTTTTGTTTTTAAGTTTGGATAAAGTGTCCTCTAAAAAAGAAAGAAAATTGTTGGCCGATGAGGTGTTTCCACTTCGTAACCACATATTGGCAACTAGCTTGACATCGGCAATAAAGGCAATCAGTGGATGATGGCTGGCTCTGCCTTTCTTAGCTGGGTTATAGCCTTTTTTTGCACCTTCCTGTTCACCATACCGGGTCATTACCGATGAATCAATATCTAAAGTAAAGTTGTCAAACTGAACATTGTCAAAAATCCATGAGTAAAAATAGTCGCTTACTTTTTGATTTGTTGTTTGAGTGAATTTTGAGAAAAAACGCTTATAGGTGTCTTGTCCGGGGGTATTCGTCCAACCAAAAATTTTTCCCAAAGCTGCATCATGCCGTGTGACTTCGGTATGCAAAAAGCGATTGGCTCCACACCAAATACTGGTAATGAAGCCCTCTATGATTGTCGAAGTTTTATATCCTCGATTTGAACCTGAAATCGGCAGATCTGGATTAGTTTCGATTAACTCCCGAAAGCCAATATTTTGAAGCATTTGCTTCAAAAAAACCATTCCGCCCCATGGCGTAATCTCTTTGTTGGTATAGGATATATCAAATTCCATAGGCTCTTTTTCTCTATTGCTACGCATTAGGATTTTGTCGCATGAAAGTACTAATTTTTTCTATTGCGGAATCTGGGTTTAAACTTATAGGAAATCGCCTCGTAATCCCGAACGACACCATACCATCAACCGTTACCAGAAAGCAATCCACTCATAGCTTTAGTTTAAAAAATAATACAGGTTGTATTAAGGCTCTTAATAAATCTGATGTAAGTGTGTTATTATCGTGGATAGGATCAGATTGCTATCTTATTTAGAGTGAACCGACTTCTTACAAATTTAACCGCAAATTCCGTGAAATACTGAAAATATTTTTAGAAGTACTTGTTATTCAAATTCATTTCGTGTACGTTTGCGCCATATTTATATTGTTAAATATTTCACAATATGGACCAAAAATTAATGTTGCTTGGTGATGAAGCTATCGCAAGAGCAGCTATAGATGCAGGGTTATCAGGTATATATGCATATCCGGGAACGCCTTCGACTGAAATTACAGAATATGTAATAAATTCCAGCGAAGCGAAATCCGGGCAAATCCGTGCCGGGTGGTCAACAAACGAAAAAACAGCCATGGAAGCTGCGCTTGGAATGTCGTATGTAGGAAAACGCGCCATGGTTTGTATGAAACATGTTGGACTGAATGTAGCAGCTGATCCATTTATGAATTCGGCTATAACCGGGGCAAATGGCGGACTTATTATAGTTTCTGCAGATGATCCTTCAATGCATTCATCCCAGAATGAACAGGACTCTCGTGTTTACGGAAAGTTTGCTATGATTCCTATACTTGAACCTGTTAATCAGCAGGAAGCTTATGATATGGTTCATTATGGTTTTGATATGTCGGAAAAAATGGGCGTTCCGGTTTTGATGCGAATTACAACACGACTCGCCCATTCCCGTGCCGGTATTGTTCGTAAACCATCTCGCGTGCAAAATGAGATCCGGTTGCCGGAAGATAGCAGGCAGTTCATACTCCTACCAGCAAATGCCCGCAGGCAATATAAAAGTCTATTGAGTAAACAGGATGAATTTGAAAAATATTCTACAGGTTCCGGTTTCAATGTTTTTACAGATGGTGAAGATAAAAGTCTTGGTATTATAACCACAGGCATAGCTTATAATTACTTGCTCGAAAATTATCCTGACCGTCATATCCCTTTCCCTTTACTTAAAATTGCTCAATATCCGATTCCACATTCAATGGTGGAGCATATATACACTTCATGTGAAAAACTTCTTATTCTTGAAGAAGGTTATCCTGTGGTTGAAGAATCTATTAAAGGCTTTCTGAACAAAGGAAAAACCATCCATGGCCGATTGGATGGCACAGTTCCCCGTGACGGCGAACTCAATCCCAATATTGTGGCAGTTGCACTAGGCTTAAAAGATACCCGGGGTAATGAGATTCCATCCGTTGTGGTAAACAGGCCTCCTTCACTTTGTAAGGGCTGCCCTCATATTTATTCGTACAATGCACTCAACCAGGCGCTTGAGAGCTGGAGTAAGGGCCGGGTATTTTCGGATATTGGATGCTATACACTTGGAGCTCTTGACCCTTTTGATGCAATTAATACTTGTGTTGATATGGGAGCCTCTATTACTATGGCTAAAGGTGCTGCTGATGCAGGTTTGCTTCCGGCAGTAGCTGTTATCGGTGACAGTACTTTTACACATAGTGGAATCACTGGATTAATTGACTGTGTGAAGGACAAAAGTCAGATTACCATTATGATTCTGGATAATGAAACAACTGCAATGACTGGTGGACAGGACTCGGCAGCCTTTGGCAGGATTGAAGATATCTGCCTGGGAGTTGGAGTGCTAAAAGAACATATTTTTGTTCTTGATCCTTCGCCCAAAAATCACGAAGAGAATCTTGCCATAATGAAACAGGAAATTAAATACAAAGGTGTATCTGTAATAATTCCACGGCGCGAATGTATTCAGACAGCAATTCGTCACATTAAAATACAAAAGAAATCTGAAGCAGCAACAATCTGATAAATTATGAAACGAGATATAATTCTGGCAGGAGTCGGCGGACAGGGAATTCTTTCAATTGCAACCACCATTGGAACAGCTGCACTGAATTGTGGGTTGTACCTCAAACAAGCCGAAGTTCATGGTATGAGTCAGCGAGGAGGAGATGTATCCTCAAACCTCAGGATAGCCGATCATGATATCGCCTCCGATCTTATCCCTTATGGTCAGGCTGACCTCATTATTTCTGTTGAACCGATGGAGTCGCTGAGGTACTTGCCTCTGCTTTCGCCTGGTGGTTGGCTGATAACCAACACAAAACCTTTTATTAACATTCCTGATTATCCTGAAATGCATAAGCTATTGGCAGAAATCGAAGGCATTCACAATCACATTGCACTTGATGCTGATGAAATTGCTAAAAAACTTGGATCAACACGATCAGCTAACATGGTGATACTTGGAGCGTCCTCGCCATTTCTTGGAATAGATTATTTGGAATTACAGGAAGCTATCCGACATATTTTTGTAACAAAAGGAAACGAAATTATAAAACTAAATCTTGATGCCTTGCAGGCAGGACGGGATTTCGCTGAAGCGCAAATTAGCATCAAGAGCTGAATATAATTTTCCTGTTAATCATTCAATGAGTTGAGAAAAACATAGAAATTCAGCAATGTAAAAACTTAAATTATTCCTGTAAGCCTTATTGAACCAGCAATAAGCGTCTATATGAACAAATCAAAAAGTAGGGGCGACCCTACTTTTTCTTTGTTTACTCAAAAGAAAAGCGTTTTTTTGCCGTTGAATAATTAAAAAGTGCAAATAAATAGAAAACCTAAGACCTTGATGAAAATTACTAAAAAGAAAATACGACTGATTAGTGGAATTGTTATCTTACTTATTGCCTCTGTAATAGCTTTTGTAGCATTTAAAGATTTTGTTGTTGAACCTATAGTTCATCCGGTAGCTAAAATTTCTCAAACAATAGAATATGGTATTGTAACTGATTCGTTAAAAATTGACAGAAATGAAGTTAAATCAGGCGAAAATCTGGGTGGAATCTTTACACGGCTTGGTGTTGAACAGCGGATAATTGGCAATCTCAGAAGCTATACTGACGGTATCTTTGAAATTCGCAAACTTCGAAGTGGCAATACTTATACAGCTATGACGAGTATTGCTGATAACAAACTGAAGTATTTTGTTTATGCGCTAAATGATACCAGCTATATCGTTTTCGATTTCCGCGACTCGCTGAAT
This sequence comes from Bacteroidales bacterium, assembly GCA_038322655.1. Taxonomy (GTDB): domain Bacteria; phylum Bacteroidota; class Bacteroidia; order Bacteroidales; family UBA4417; genus UBA4417. Next base: position 7,790 of record JBBQGD010000055.1, read on the forward strand.
GTGCATTTCGACACGAAGGAAGTCGTACGAAAATTGAAATCAATTTCAGGTGTTATAAATTCTTCATTATGGAACACTATGCATGACGCTGGTGTTGATCCCAATCTGGCAGTTGCCCTGGCTGATATTTATCAATGGACAATTGACTTCTATGCCATCCAGAAAGGAGATTCATTTAAAGCTATTTATGAGGAAATATCAGTGGAAGGAAAACCAATAAGCATTGGTGAAATACATGCTGCCGTTTTTAATCAGAATGGCAAAGAATATTATGCGTATAGATTTGAACAAGAAGATTTTACTGACTACTTCGATGAAAAAGGTCAAAATCTACGCAAGGAGTTTCTGAAAGCGCCATTAAAATTTTCACGAATCACATCCAGATTCTCCAATAGTCGTATGCATCCGATTCTCAGAATTCGTCGTCCGCATCATGGTGTTGATTATGCTGCTCCAAAAGGTACTCCGGTTCATACAATCGGAAATGGTACTGTAACAAAAGCAGCATATGCAGGAGGTGGAGGACGAACGGTTTCTATCAGGCATACCAACGGATACTCGACTTCATACATGCATTTATCCGGTTTCGGACCCGGTATTCATCCAGGTGTTAGTGTAAGCCAGGGACAGGTGATTGGCTATGTTGGTAGTTCAGGACTATCGACCGGACCACATCTTGATTTCAGGGTTTATAAAAATAATGTTGCTATGGATCCACTTAAAATCGAATCACCTCCGGCTTTACCAGTCAATGAAAAATACAAGGCCCAATTTGATTCGATAAGGATCCTTTATGAAAAGAATTTGAAATTGATAAAGTGAATCAACTCAGTTGATTCACTTTATTTTCCTTTGCCATTATTGTCTGGGATTGTATTCAAGAGATGATGTCTTGTTACTAAATCCTCAATAAATCTGAAATTTTTAAGAACATTATAAAAGTTATAATCTCCCATCAACCGATCCTACCGGCAATATCGATTTGATATCGTAAAGCACAGTATTTTTATGCCTCACACTAAAATCTATTTTCTTGAATTTATCATGCGCTACCGCCAGCACGAGGGTGTTGTAATCATCAACGTTGTATGATGAAACGATATCACGGCCGTATTCATGTCTTACTTCATCGGCATTAGCCCAGGGATCGAAAATATCAACTTTACATCCGAACTGTTCAAGTTCTTTCACTACATCAACAACTTTGGTATTGCGAATATCGGGGCAATTTTCTTTAAATGTGATACCAAACACTAGAACTCGGGCGTCCTTAATGATAATATCTTTTTTAATCATGAGCTTAATTACCTGTGAAGCTATCCAGGCACCCATCCCATCATTCATCCGACGGCCGGCGAGGATAATTTCAGGGTGGTAACCTACTTCCTGAGCCTTCTGAGCCATATAATAAGGATCAACTCCAATACAATGTCCTCCGACAAGCCCGGGTGAAAATTTGAGGAAGTTCCATTTTGTTCCGGCTGCATCCAATACGGCACGTGTGTCGAGGTTCATATGAGCACAAATACGGGCAATTTCATTAACGAATGCAATGTTAATATCACGTTGTGAATTCTCTATAACCTTGGCTGTTTCGGCTACCATAATCGAAGGGGCCTTGTGAGTACCTGCTTTAATTACCTTTTTGTACAGTTGATCAACTTCTTCCGCAACTTCAGGAGTTGATCCCGAGGTGATTTTATGGATAGTTGTTACTGTGTGTTCTTTATCGCCGGGATTAATCCGTTCAGGTGAATATCCTGCAAAGAAATCAACGTTCATTTTCATTCCCGAAACTCTTTCAATAACAGGAATACAGTCCTCTTCAGTACATCCGGGATAAACAGTTGATTCGTAAATGACGATATCACCCTTTTTAATCACTTTACCGATGCTCTCACTAGCTTTCAACAAGGGAGTCAGGTCAGGACGGTTATTTTTATCAACGGGGGTTGGTACAGTGACAATGTACACATTACAATCTCTGATTTCATCAAGTTTACTGGTAAGGTACAGGCCTTTATCGGAGGGTTTGCTTTTTGAGAGCACACTTGCAAGGTTGTTGTCTTCTACTTCCAGCGTACTATCGTGTCCAAAGTTAATACCATCAATTCGTTCCTGGTTAATATCGAAACCAATTACAGGGTAATGTTTAGCAAACTCTACTGCGAGTGGCAAGCCAACATAGCCAAGTCCAATCATTGAGATTTTATAAGATTTCATATTTTGAATATGATTAAAAGTTAAAAATTATATTACCCCCACATTTATTTTAAAACCGGGGCTATTTATTGATTATTGTTAAATGCATTTTTCAATTCAACTTTTTTAAGCAACTAAATCCAGTGTTATGCCTTGGTATGTTAAACAGGTTGATTATTCCTTCTCTATCATGTCAAGGTTTATTGTAACAAGGATATTGGTTCCTGTTGTACCTAGCCGAACCAGTACTTTTTTCTTTCCGCGGTATTCGACCATTTCACCTTGCATACCAACGAGTGTACCTGAAACAACAATGATTTTTTCTCCTGCGGCAAATCGCTCATTATTCACTTCAATGTCTGCGCCTTCATGAAGCAATATTTTCAATATTTCAATCTGACGATCAGGTATAGATGCTGCCTTTCCTTCAAATGTAACATAGCATACCAAGCCTGGAGTATTTATTGCATTGTAATAATCACGCTCATTTACGTGTAAAAAAATATACGATTTAATAAGAGGCTCTTCAACCCATTTCAAACGATCGCTCCATTGATGCCTTATGCGCCGGATTGGAAGATACGCCTCAAAACCTGACTTGGTAAGCCTTTCAAGTGCTTTCTTCTCGGATCTGGACTTAGTATATGCTGCATACCAAATTGCTTCTCCGGGATTTTTTATAGTCATTACAATATCAAATTATTTCTTCACAAAGATACTTTATAATCATGTGAATATTGTTGCAATATGCCTCTTTATTTATCCCATTATTAATATCGGAATCGGAGTTTTCTTGATATATAATATGTTTAGTATGACGAAACAATTATTTAACATATTCTTCATACACTCCTCTAACTCCATCTTCAAGTTCAATTTGACTCTTCCATCCCAGTTTCTCAAGTTTACTCACATCCAGGAGTTTTCGCATGGTTCCGTCAGGTTTCGTGGCATCAAAAAGGATATCACCACCAAACCCGGTTACTTTTTGTATCAACCCGGCAAGTTGCCGGATCGTTAGTTCATTCCCTGATCCGATATTAATATGAGTATTACGGATTTCATTTGAATTTACAGGTTTAAGATTTTCGAAATCAACATTTTCCATTACGAACACACAAGCATCGGCCATGTCTGAAACATGCAGGAATTCGCGTAATGGAGTACCGGTACCCCATAAACTTAAGTTCACTTTGCCTTCACCATCTTTATTGATACCGATCTCAGTCATAAAATGTAGAATACTGTCATTAGATGCATCAGCAGGTAATTCAACAACTGGTAGTTTGTCAAGGTCGTGTCGGATGGCTTTCCAATCATTTTTTTCAAGACAATGAGCAAGATACATTTTTCGCAACATACCTGGAAGTACATGGGAGTTTTTCAGGTGAAAATTGTCGTTAGGGCCATACAGATTAGTAGGCATTACAGAAACGAAGTTGGTTCCATATTGCAAATTATAGCTCTCGCATACTTTGATGCCTGCAATTTTGGCTATTGCATATGGTTCATTAGTATATTCCAGTTCATCGGTTAGTAAATAGTCCTCCTGCATAGGCTGAGGTGCATTTTTCGGATATATACATGAACTGCCTAAGAATAGGAGTTTCTTTGCACCATATACCCATGAATTGTGAATAATGTTGTTTTGTATTTGCAGATTTTCGAAAATAAACTGGCCCCGATATATGTTATTTGCCATTATTCCACCAACTTTGGCTGCAGCAAGAAATATATATTCCGGTTTTTCAGTAGCAAAAAATTCATCTACTGCTAACTGGTTAGTCAGATCAAGTTCTTCAAAAGTGCGTAATACAAAATTAGTATACCCTTTTTGCTGGAGGTTCCTGAGTAAAGCACTTCCTACAAGACCTTTATGTCCAGCGATATAAATTTTTGAGTCTTTATTCATGTTTATTGTTCACTAATTTCCATTCAATCTAACTAAAGTGATTTTCAAAAGTATATTTTGAATAATTTTAATTTACTTGAGATACTGGTTCATTAGATTTTATGTGATTGTTCAAGTTTTAATTGTATGCTATTAATAAAGAACTCATGTAGGTAAAGAACGTGAGCATTTATTGGTATTATACTCTTATTCAAAATAATTCATTACGCGGAATCCACCATCTTTCAGGTATTTCTCCTTGCTTGCTAGTTTGAGGTCGTTTTCAATCATATCTTTAACAAGGGATGTCAGATCGTGTTCTGGTTCCCAACCTAGTTTAGTATTTGCTTTAGTAGGATCACCAAGGAGTAAATCAACTTCTGTTGGTCTGAAATAAGCAGGATCTACTTGCACTACTACAGTTCCCGGTTCTATCATATGATCACGGTTGTTACATGAAACTACAGTGCCTTTTTCAGCCAATCCAAAACCTGAAAATTCAACTTCAATTCCTGCTTCGGCAAATGCCAGCTTAACAAAATCTTTTACCATTGTGGTTACCCCTGTAGCTATTACAAAGTCTTCGGCTTTATCCTGCTGAAGCATTAAGTACATTGCCCGCACATAATCTTTTGCATGTCCCCAGTCACGTTTTGCTGAAAGGTTGCCGAGAAAAAGTTTTTTTTGCATTCCAAGCGCTATGCGTGCTACTGCCATTGTAATTTTACGGGTAACAAAGGTTTCACCACGTATTGGTGATTCATGATTAAACAGAATCCCGTTACAGGCAAACATATCATACGCTTCCCGGTAATTGACTGTTATCCAGTAGGCATATAATTTTGCTACAGCATAAGGACTACGTGGGTAAAATGGCGTACGTTCACTTTGCGGAACTTCCTGCACTAATCCGTACAGTTCACTGGTTGATGCCTGGTAGAAACGAGTTTTTTTTGTCATGCCCAGAAGCCGTATAGCTTCTAAAAGCCTTAGAGTTCCTATCCCATCAGCATTAGCGGTGTATTCCGATGTATCGAAACTTACTTTTACATGCGACATTGCAGCCAGGTTATATACTTCGTCAGGTTGAGTTTCCTGAACAAGACGTATCAGGTTCGATGAGTCAGTCATATCCCCGTAATGCAGAAAGAAATTTCTTTTTTCAGTATGTGGGTCCTGGTACAAATGGTCGATTCGATCAGTATTAAATAGGGAGCTTCGACGTTTAAGGCCATGTACCTGGTATCCTTTTTTTAACAGAAATTCAGCAAGATATGCACCATCCTGTCCGGTGATGCCAGTGATTAAAGCAGTTTTCATGTATCAAAATAAATTTACAATAACTTTTTTTAATTATTTCAAAATCAGGCATGCTATCCTATAATGGGAATATATGTCCCCAATTGGGACTTTTCTGTCGTAAGCAAATTTAGCTATTACTTCTTTACTACAGTAATTATAATAAGATTATTCATAGCCATGGAGAACATCAGAGATACTCAATTGGTAATTACAGTTTAAGTGAGGTAATTTGAATTAATAATTCAATTTCTGTGCCATTAATGTCTTGCACAGAATTGATTAAACTATTTCATTTTTGAATAGAAAATTGTTGCGAAACTATTCATTAGATAACTTTTTACGAGCTAAATCTGTTTTCGGATTTCTTGAGTAATAATTATACTTTTACGTGCATCTTCAAGTCCGAAACCGTTTCCGGCTAATATTTGTTCATAGCTTCTGGTATGTAAATCAGTGATTCCCTCACTGAATTCAATTTCTTTTCCATCAACAGTGATGGAACGGTAACTACGCTTTCCTTGCTTCTTGATCTGTTCAGGCAGATGGTTTGCATTGATACTTAAATGCCAGTCAACATTTGCCTTTTCAAGTTTGAGTATACCTGCAGCCTGGTCACTTTCATGTAATTTTACTTTATTTTCTGTAACGTCGCCAAAAATCCAGCTTAGCATATCGAAAAAATGAATGCCTATATTGGTGGCAATACCTCCTGAATGAGCCAGATCGCCTTTCCATGAGATATGATACCATTTGCCACGGCTTGTAATGTATTTTAGTTTTATATCATAGATTTTATCCACAGGCCCATTTGCAATTCTTTCGCGCAGAGCTATTATAGCAGGATGAAGACGCAACTGCAAAATTGTGAAAATTTTTTTACCCGTTTCTTGTTCAAGTTCAGTCAATGCATCCAGATTCCATGGATTAAGAACAAGGGGCTTTTCGCAAATAGCATGAGCTTCATTACGCAATGCCAGCCTCATATGAGCGTCATGAAGATAATTAGGCGAACAGATACTTACATAATCAATTTTATATCCGTCACCTTTCCGACGTAGTTTATCAAGGTGCCTGTCAAATCTTTCAGGTTCTGTAAAGAAATTGGCATCAGGGAAATATGAGTCCAAAATACCTACTCCATCGTAACGGTCAAGTGCAGCTACAAGTTTATTTCCTGTGTCTTTTATAGCTTTCATATGCCTTGGCGCTATGTAGCCACCTGCTCCAATTAGTCCGAAATTCAATGAAATACTTGTCATTATTATTGAAATATATAAATTATCTGTGATTTGGTTTTTGCAAAGATACGATTTTTATGTTTTTTTAGAGTCGTTCATCATTGCTTCAACAGCTAATAAATAAAGATTTCTTCCCTTATTAACATTTGGACTTTAACAAAGAGTAATAATTTTACTTATACCTGGAAATTATATTCAAGAAACAGTTAAAATCCAATATTTAATCAGCTCCTGTAATTCTCTACCTTTGTACTTTCAATAAATATTCAATGACTGATCTAATTCTTTCGCAGACCAATCCCCGAATAAAAAACATAATAAGGCTACAGGCTAACAGCCGAGAGCGTCAAAGTCAGAATCTCTTTGTCATTGAAGGATATCGAGAGATAAGCAGAGCACTGGTTTCAGGAATTGAAATCAAGGAATTATATGTTTGCCCCGAACTTGACAAGAAGGGTAGGAGCAAGTACTTGGTTGACCAATATAACAGGATGCAGGTATTCGAAGTTGGAAAGGTAGCTTTTGCCCGAATTGCCTATCGCGAAGGATCAGATGGTTTGGTTGCACTTGCTGTTCCGCGCAAGCTTAAACTTAATGATTTGAAATTCAACATAAATCCATTAATTCTGGTACTTGAGTCAGTTGAAAAACCGGGAAACATTGGAGCCATAATGCGAACGGCTGATGCTGCCGGAATTGATGCTGTAATTGTTTGTGATCCACTTGCTGATATTTATAATCCTAATGCAATCCGATCTTCAGTCGGATGCATTTTCACCAAGCAGGTTGTAACTTCCACTTCGAGGGAAGCAATTAAATGGCTTAAAAAGAATAAACTTAAAATTTATGCAGCTGCTCTGACCGATAAAGCTCTTGTGTATCATCATCTGGATTTTTGTGGTCCTACAGCAATCATTATGGGAACGGAAGCTACAGGATTAAGTAGTAATTGGCTTGATAATTCTGATGATCAGATTATTATTCCAATGAATGGGATAGCCGATTCGTTGAACGTATCTACATCTGCAGCTGTCCTGGTTTTTGAGGCAATAAGGCAAAGAGAGGATGCAAGCAGGTAATAATTCAACATTCAGGAGTAGTTGACCATACTTTTTTATTCCGGTGAAGGTTCTAATCAAAAAATAACCATGATATCCCAAATTTAAAAGCTGCATCAGCTTGTGGATAATCTGGAACAAGTATATAATTATAGTTCATAAGTCCGGCATTGAAATGCTCATATTTTACAAAAATGCGGGCTCTTTTAATATTCAAATTAACAAATGCATCCAGATAAGGGTAGTTTCCAGATACATAGCTATTCTGCCGGTAAAATGCCCTTAATGCAGGCATATAAGCATCCTGGTACCATTCGGAATGATAAGTGCCGCTTATGCCGATCTGTGTATGCAATGCATTATTAAATAACTTAATATCATAGCAAAGGGATAGTTTACCGATAAAAGCCGGTAACTGCAAAATACTGTCAGGAGTAATTTGTTGAGCAGCAACATATACATTTGCAATCCAGTGCTTTACTATAAATTCTTTGCTTATATGACCAGCCAGAACAGTCAGTGCATTTCTGAATTGTTTTGGAAGAACATTTTGATCAAGATACACATAATTCGTCAATCGTGTATATGAAGCGTTCAGGTCGAAACCTCGCAGAACAACCCCGAATTCTCCTTTTGAATAATCCTGTACTCCAAACGAATGGTTCCAACTGAAATAGTCAGTATAATAATTATTGAAATAATAATCCGGATGCAATGTGCCTTTCGACACATTCAGATAGGCTTTATGATTTTGTTTTCCGAAAAACTGGTTGAAACTTCCGTCTAAAGAGTAATCGCCACTTTTATACCCACCGAATACTAGGAAACCTGTAGCTTTAAAGAATGTTTTACGCTTGAAAATACCTTTCAGCATGCCAAAAGGTACGGTTTGCCTGAATACATCTTTCTGTGTTGTATCGCGCAGTAGCCTGTCGGTTTGAAATCGTATTCCGAATGAATATTGCAGAGGGAAACCTTTACCTAAAGTATCTGGAACTTCATTTGAATATACAATGCAGTTTTCGAAATGAGTAAGTCGTATTGAATCAAAAATTTGAAGTGTGTCCTTATTGAAGAAATAGCCTGGGTAGTAATTATAATTTTCGCTTGTAAAACTATTTGGTTTAGTCTGGTCATAGTATGCATTGCCTGTTCGGTTGAAGTGCATGGTATATACGATTCTGCCGGCATCAAATTTTCGGGGTACTAAAATTGTAGCAGTATCAATTTTACGGGCAACAGTCGATTTCAGAATATTAAAATATTGTTGTACAACCAAGCCGTTGTTCTTGCTTCGGTTCATTGCATTGAGAAGGTTAATATCAATTTGTTTCCGTTTTGGTTCACCTGCAGCAGTTCCTGTTTTTGTAAATTGAGTTATATCAGTTATTCCGCCATTTTCATAGTTGATGCCACGATCAGTTCTGTATGTAATTATAGCCCCATATCGTTGAGTTGGATAGAGAAAAGCTGCATAAAATGTACCGCCTGCAGCATATGCCCGCTGTCGTTGATAAATTCCGGGTGAATTAGCAAAACGCGCATTTAAACCGAGATAAATACCATTGCCAATTCGCTGTGCAAAATTGATATCAAGTTTCTGTTCCTTTTGAGGGCCCATATAATACCTGACGTGTGAAAATGGATTTGTGCTGATATAAAATTTAATACTGTCATCTTTTAATCTGTATGGTTCATATACATCATATCTGAAACGGAAATCAGGAGTTGGTCTTATACTGAAAAGAAGTGGGTCGGAAGCGGATCCGGGGTTACCCAGGTTGGCATAAAACTGGTTTCCTTGTTTAGCTACATCATATTCCTGAAATTGGGTCAGCGGCTTCGAAACAGCATATCGGGTATATGCGCCTTGTTCATTAAGCGAAAAATAACTTACGAAAACAGAATCGGGACTTCGAACATCTTTACTATTTGAATCCTGTTCATCTCCACCAGTGTTTCCTTCTAACTCCTTTTGTTGTGAGTAAGAGCTAAAAGCAAAAAAGAGAGTAAAGAGTAAAGTGAATAATATTCTCAAAATGCTCATTGGTACAATTGATTGGCTGAATTCAATTAGTTGCTTAGTTGCAGCAAAAGTACTGAAAAATCAGATAAGGGCGAAAGCTATCAAGGCTTCCATTCTATGCTTCTTTTGATAAATTAACATAGGTTTTTTTAACTGTTAGCAAAATTATACCTGGTTGATTTTAAATAAATATCATGCTAGCTTGGAAACATTAAAGTAGATGGAATAATAGGCATTATCCTGATAGGGTAGGGTATGAGTGAGTTGTGTTTATCTAAAAGGGCAAAAAAAAACCCTGATAGTGAAAACAACTATCAGGGTAATAAAATTCGGCGGCGACATACTCTCCCGGTTTGATCCAGTACCATCTGCGCAGGCGGGCTT
>JBBQGD010000056.1:0-17779 GCA_038322655.1 Bacteroidales bacterium
CATAGAATAATTCACCCCGGATGTAAATGTATGATTTTCGGGCGCCAAGAGCGTATGAACCAAGTATCATTCCTTCGATAAGCTGATGTGGATTGAGTTGACCGATATGCCTGTCCTTGAATGTTCCCGGTTCGCTTTCATCGAAATTGCAGACGAAATACCTTGGATTGTCGGTTTTTTTATCAATAAAACCCCATTTCATACCAGTTGGGAAACCAGCTCCGCCGCGCCCTCTTAATCCTGATTTGGTCACTTCTTCAGTAATCTGGTCGGGCGTATAATTTTTAAGTGTTTTCTCCACAGAGGAATATCCTCCCAACTTTCTGTAAACCTCGAAACTGGCCAGACCGGGAACATTTATATTTTCAAGTAATATCTGTTGGGCCATTGTTTACATGTATGGATTTGTATGCGAGTTTTTGTTTTCTTCCTGCCATTTGGTAAGCAGTTCATCTGCTTTCTGAATACTAAGATTTTCATGGTATTCAGTTCCGACTTGTATCACCGGAGCATTACCGCATGCTGCAAGGCATTCAACGGTTTTCAAAGTAAATTTACCATCAGCGGTAGTTTCGCCGGATTTAATTCCAAGGCGTTTTTCGAAATGAGCAAGAATATCATCTGATCCTTTTAACCAACAAGGGCCTGTTTGGCAAACTTCGATAACACAATTTCCAACCGGTTGCAGGTTGAACATGCTGTAAAATGTGGCTACCTCATACACTTCAATAGGCTGAATATCAAGTAGTGAAGCCACATAGTCCATGGTTTCGGAACTGAGCCAGCCCTGGTTTTCAGCCTGCGCAATATGTAAAATAGGAAGAAGGGCTGATTTCTGCCTGCCTTCCGGGTAGCGTTTAATGATCCTGTTAACAAGATCAAGCGTTTCCTGGTTAAATTCTTTTATATTGAGTTTTTCTTGCATTTAAATGTTTCAGGTTTAAGGTTTCAAAGTTTCATGTCTCAAATCCGACATCCTACATCCGACATTCGATATTTTTACGCATCCAGTTCACCAGCAATAACATTCATCGAACTCATTGTAAGAATTGCATCCGACAACATGGCTCCTTTTACCATTTCAGGGTAAGCCTGGTAATAAATAAAGCAGGGGCGACGGAAATGCAGTCGTGAAGCAGTACGTCCGCCATCGCTTACAAGGTAAAATCCGAGTTCGCCGTTGGCAGCTTCAATGCTGTGATAAACTTCTCCAACGGGAATATCCGTTTCACCCATCACGATTTTAAAATGCCAGATGAGGGCTTCCATATTGTTATACACTTTTTCTTTCGGAGGCAATACAAAGCGGGGATCATTAGCGTAATATGTTTCTTTGTCTTCCATTTTATCCAGTTTTGCAACAGCCTGTTCGATAATGGAAAGGCTCTGCCTCATTTCTTCCTGGCGCACCATAAACCGGTCGTACGTATCGCCATTTTGACCGACAGGAATAATAAAATCGAAATCTTCGTATGAACAATAAGGGTTCATAACCCGAACATCATAATCAACGCCACAGGCACGTAAGTTTGGGCCGGTAAATCCATAAGCCAAGGCACGATCAGCCGGAAAAGCGCCAACATTTATTGTACGGTCCATAAATATACGGTTCCTGGCAAGCAGGCTTTCAAATTCATTTAATTTAGCGGGATATGTTTTAAGGAAATACCTGATCTTATCCCAGGCTTTTGCGCTGAAATTGCGTTCGAAGCCACCAATCCTTCCCATATTGGTTGTGAGTCGTGATCCGCATATTTCTTCATAAATCTCGTAAATAAATTCCCTTTCCTGAAAAATATAAGTGAACCCGGTGAGTGCACCGCTATCGACACCAATAACGCTGTTGCAGATAAGGTGGTCGGCAATACGGGCGAGTTCCATTACAATTATGCGAAGGTAATCAACTCGTTTTGGCGTTTCAATGCCAAGTAATTTTTCGACCGTCATATGCCAGCCCATATTATTGAGCGGCGCTGAACAGTAATTTAACCTGTCAGTCAGCGGCGTAACCTGGTAAAAAGGTCTGCGCTCGGCAATTTTCTCGAAAGCACGGTGTATATACCCGATTGTTTGCTCGGTGCTCACAATAAACTCACCATCCATCAGCATAACGTTTTGAAACACGCCATGTGTAGCCGGATGGGTAGGACCAACATTCAAAGTGTTGTATTCTTTTGGCTCTTCCGCTTTTACGAAATCTCTTACCCAATAATCCGGGTCCTGTTCTTTTGCCATTTGTGTTCTGATCTTCTTTTTATTCGTTTCTTTTTAAAACTAACTAAAGTTTAGTCAATCACTAATTCAATTTCTTGTTTTTTCCCTTCTCTTAAACTCATGTCCCATAACTTTTAACTCTTAACTTATTACTCATAGCTCACCTTCCAAACATGCTGTCATCTTTATCTTCCCTGGTCTGATCTTCGAGTGGGAATTCTTTCCTCAACGGGAAACCGACCATATCTTCTACATTTAATATACGGACAAGATTAGGGTGCTCGCCGAACAAGATTCCAAAGAAATCATAAGTTTCGCGTTCCATCCAGTTGGCAGCCGGCCATATGGTTGTTGCTGTCGGAATGGTTGGGTTATCAATCGCAGTCGAAGTTTTTAATCGTATTCTATGGTTATTAACAAAACTATGTAAATGATAAACAACTCCAAGTTGTTGCTTTTCAGGATAATGCATTCCACAAAGCGTAGTCAGGAAATTATATTGAAGTTCGCTTTCATCACGAAGGAACAGCAGAATGTCCTGAATTGCTACTTTTTTTACTGAAATACTAAGCATGTCAACCATCAATTCGCTCGAAAGTATAGCGTCGCTGAATTGGTCGGAGAGTTTTTTTACGACTAACTGGTTTCTATCGGTATTGATCTGGTACACTAATAAGTGTTTTGATGAGTTAATTTTAAGTGAATTTCTATATTATTTTGAATGGTATTCAAAAATACCAAATTCGACTTAAAATTATTCCATATTATATTGTTTCATTAGAACTTCGTATTCTTTGGAACTTCTTCTTCGTAGTGATTCATTACCAACAAGTTCCTGGATTTTTATGATGCCGTCGATAATTTGTTCCGGTCGGGGAGGGCATCCGGGCACATATACATCAACCGGTATTACCCGATCGATTCCTTGAAGCACACTGTAAGTATCAAATATACCTCCACTTGAAGCGCAGGCACCAACGGCTATTACCCATTTTGGTTCAGCCATTTGAATATATATTTCACGTAGTACAGGACCCATTTTTTTAGCTACGGTTCCCATCACCATTAGCAGGTCGCTCTGGCGAGGTGAAAAGCTTAAGCGTTCGGAACCAAACCGCGCCAGGTCGTAATGCGAAGCCATGGTGGCCATAAATTCGATACCACAGCAGGAGGTTGCAAAAGGCAATGGCCATAAGGAATTCTTACGTGCCAACCCAACCGCTTTTTCGAAAGAAGTGGCAAAAAATCCTTGTCCGGAAATCCCTTCAGGAGTTTCTACAACGGTAGGTTTTAAAATTTGATCTCCAGGCACAAATATATCGTTAGTTGTCTTCATTATAGTTTATCCCATTTTAAGGCGCCCTTAAGTATTATGTATACAAACCCGGCTAAAACAAGTCCCATAAATAATAGCATCTCCATAAATCCTTCTTTGCCTAAGACTTTTAAGTTAACGGCCCAGGGATACATAAATATAACTTCAACATCGAAAAGAACAAACAGAATTGCAATAAGAAAATATTTTACAGGAAATGGACTGCGGGCATTTCCCAGGCCTTCGATTCCACATTCAAAATTCTCGAGTTTGGCTTTTGACGGACGTTTTGGACCCAGGAAGTGAGTGAGAATCATGGTGGTGATCACAAAACCGAGAACGACTATCGACTGAATTAATATAGGTAAATAATCTTCTGGCATCTTATTATGAGTATTGTGAAAACATTAACGATTGAAATAACGGATTGTTTTTTAAAAATATAAATTTAATCGAAAAAAGACATTTCAAAGTACTTTTACCATAATAATTTGCAAAAAGGAAATAAATCCTGACATTCTTACAAAGTTATATAATAGTATTCTGTCAGGTGTGAAATGGATCTGTCATAAACAATTTGAGGGAAAACTCGACTTTGGCTTTAGCCGGTTTATTTAAGGTAACTCATAAGTCCGGGACAGACCGGACTTATGAGTGAATGCATTGTTAGTTTACAAATTTATCTATCAGAAACTTGAGCAATATAAGTAGAACTAACGCTCCTCCCATAAAAAGGAAGATATGCGAACCACCACCGTGTTTTTCATCATTTTCAGTTTTCTTATTATCGATATTTGTGTCCATTGAGTTGTGTTTTAAAAGTTCATTAAATGTCTGCAACAAACTCTCACTTAGTAATAAACTAAGTGATGCCTGGCAGATAGAAATAATAAGTGTTTTTGGAAAGGCTGCGTTATGAGAATCATAAGCGCAACAAGAAATACCGAATGACTATATTCGTAAGTTGCCGTTAAGAATAAAAACAGGGATAGCTTTAAAATTATTTATTTTTTCATTACGGAATGAAATTTCGCTGACTAAAGGAAGAGTGAACGAATTTCTTAAAATGAAAGTTCTATTGAAATGAAATGGTATCCATTCATTTTTATTCTGGATATTCTGATCGATACCTTCCTTTCCTGGCATCAGGAATGGGTCGAGGACAACTGTTTTGTGTATCTGTGTTGCATCCCAGCTTTCAGCCGCAGCACCAGGTAATTCAAGCTTTACCAGGTTTCCAAGGAAAAGTGACTGGAAAAGTATAAGAATTACAAAAAAAGATGAAAAGGGCTTCATGAACAAAGTTCAAAAGAAAGTGCAAAGATATTCATTTCCTGTTCAATATTAATATCGATTGAAATCTCAAGAAAAATATTTTATTCAGTGTTAAAATAACATAAAAGCTGATGTTTACTTTGATATAATAGTACTTTTGCACTCGAATTTTTAAGAAGTTATTGGTATATGGACGAAGGCCCTGATTTGTACGGAATATTAACCTGATTTCAGGAGCCGAAAGCTGATCTTGGCTTCCTCCTGAATTTATAAAAAGGAGGATGCTTCTATGACAGCATTAACAACATTTTATTTAAGCCAAATTCTGGGGATAAAAATTATTTCCCGCGACTCTGAAGTTATTGGCAGAGTCTTGGATTTACTCGTATTTTCAGAACATTCATTATCCGATGAGCCTTCCCGACCTAATGTGGTGGCAGTAAAAACCGGGAGCCGGTCGCACCCGGTTTATTATAATTTCAGTCACTTTGAAATCATCCGCAAAAAAAATAAATTTGTTTTTCATTGCTCGAAAAAGCAGCATATAGAAGAAGAAGAACTTGCGCGGTTCCTGCCGCTTAAAGAGCGTATTTTTGACCAACAGATCGTTGACCTCAACGGGCGCAAACTAGTACGGGTAAATGATATTCGGCTGGTATCAATAACTAGCGGGACATATGTGGTGGCAGTTGATGTGGGTGCTGAAGGACTGTTGCGCAGATTAGGTGTGGCTGAAGCTGTTAAGGGTATTGCTTCGATTGTTCGGTTGCCTGTTCCATCCAAATTTATATTATGGGATGATGTAGATACTCTGGATACATCAAATCTTAATATTAGACTAGGTAAGCCACTTACCAAGCTTCAGATGCTTCACCCTTCAGATCTGGCTGATATTATAGAGGATTTAGGCCGTAATGACCGCACAGATGTCTTCAGCAGTCTTGATGAAGAACAAGCTGCTGATGTGCTCGAGGAAATGGAACCTAAACTGCAAGTCGATTTAATCGAGAGTTTGACGGTTGCCAAAGCTGCCGATGTTCTTGAAAAGATGCCTGCCGACGAAGCAGCCGATATCATCGATCTTCTGGAAAATGATAAAGCAGAACTGCTTTTGAATGAGATGGATTCGGAGACTTCGAACGAAGTACGCGAATTACTCGAATATTCTGACCGTTACGTCGGGAGCATAATGAGCACTGATTTTATGTCGTTTCATGAAAATGAAACAGTCGCACAGGCTTTGGAAACCATCCGCCAGGACAAACCCGAGGAATCTTTGCTATACAACCTTTTTATTGTAACGCATAGTGGAAAACTTATTGCCACTGTTTCACTCCGGAACCTGGTAATTTCGGAACCTACTGTTAAATTGAAGGATATTATGCGTAAAAATCCTGTATTTGTTGAAGACAATGATAAACTGGATTCACTTGCTGAGATTGTTTCAAAATATAATTTACTGGCAGTGCCTGTTGTAAACCAGTACCAGGTACTCGAAGGAATGGTAGTAATTGATGATATTGTTGACGACCTGCTGGGCGCCAGAAAAACCAGGTAACTACGGGGGAGCTATCATGACATTTAAAATCACTTTGCAGAAAAAAGGCTTGTGGCGCAATATCCTCATATTTTTTGCACTGCTTGGTCCGGGAATTATTACAGGTAGCGTTGATAATGATGCCGGGGGGATTACCACCTATTCTGTAGCAGGAGCATTGTATGGCTATAATCTGCTTTGGACAATGGTTCCTGCTTTCATTGTTCTGCTTATCATTCAGGAGATGAATGCCCGTATGGGTATTGTAACCGGTAAAGGGCTTGCCGATCTGATCCGCGAAAATGCAGGTGTTAAAGTCACATTTTTCATTTTCATTGGATTGTTAATTGCCGATCTCGGAAATACGACAACTGAATTTGCAGGGGTTGCAGGTAGTATGATGATATTCGGAGTGAGCAAATATATTTCGGTACCCATATCGCTTGCCTTGGTATGGCTGCTTGTGGTGAAGGGAAATTATAAAATTGCTGAACGTATATTCCTGGTTTTCAGTGTTAGTTTGCTTATGTATATTGTTTCTGCAGTGATGGGTAAACCGCACTGGGGCGAAATTGGTACTGCCATGATACACCCTCATATGGAATTTAATGTACCATATCTGGTAATTGTTATAGGAATTATTGGTACAACCATTGCCCCTTGGATGCAATTCTACATGCAGTCGTCGGTTATTGAAAAGGGGCTGAAAATGCGCGATTATAACTATACACTGGTTGATATTGTGATTGGATGCCTGGTAACTGTAATCGTAGCATTTTTTATAATTGTAGCCTGTGCTTCTACACTTCATGAAAATGGAATCAGAATTGAAGAAGCTAAAGATGCAGCAATGGCGCTAAAACCTTTGGCAGGTAGTTTGGCATCTTCATTATTTGCATTGGGATTATTTGTTGCATCTATTTTCTCAGCTACAATTCTGCCATTGGCAACAGCATTTTATGTTTGTGAGGCATTTGGTTTTGAAGCCGGTATTGACAAAAAATGGGATGAAGCCCCCGAGTTTTATTTTCTCTATACAGGAATTCTGATTCTTGCAGCAGCCATAATTCTTATCCCGAATGCTCCACTTATTAAAATAAGCATCTGGTCGCAGGTAATTAATGGAATTCTTCTTCCGGTAGTTTTAATTTGTATGATACTGCTGATTAACAACAAAAAAATTATGGGTAAGCACGTTAACCGCTCAATTACTAATATAATCGGCTGGACTACTGTTGTAATACTGGTTTCCCTTTCGTTAATGTTGCTTATACTACCAATGTTTTCATGAAGCTAACCACTTCTTTCATAATTAGTAATAAGTTTTCCTGTTGCTTTTGCATAAATTGTAGATTATTTAAATGTGTTTTGTTGCAACTTAAGCCCTGCTAATTTGTTTTCTCTTTAGCTCTCATATGATCAGGAATTATTAATTTGCCAGATCATGTCCATACGTGCTATAATGTTTTAACAATATTATTGATAAACCAAACCTAGGTCTACACATGACAAATAAGGCAGAATTTGAAAAACGGCGCAAAGTTGTTGTAGTTGGAGCCGGGGCTGTTGGTGCGACTTATAGTTATGCTCTCGCGCAGAGTGGACTGGCTGATGAAATTGTGCTTATCGATAGAAATAATGATCTTTTAAAAGGCCAGGTGCTCGATCTGGTACATGGACAACCTTTCTTTCCAACTGTCGATATTCGTGCCGGAACAACAGATGATTATAAAGATGCAAAGCTGGTGGTTGTTACTGCAGGATCTGCCCAGCAACCTGGTGAGACCCGGTTACAATTATTGATGAAAAATGCATCTATAGTTGGAAGCATTGCCGAAGATATCGCCTCACATAATTGCGAAGGTGTTATACTTATTGTCAGCAACCCTGTTGATGTATTAACTTATGTTGCAATAAAGCGCTCAGGATGGGACAGGAGCAGGATAATCGGTTCAGGTACAGTTCTCGACAGTGCCAGGTTCAGGCATCTGCTCAGCGATCAATGTGGCGTTGATGTGCATAATGTACATGCTTACATGCTTGGTGAACATGGCGACAGTGAATTCGCCGCCTGGTCATTGACTCATGTTGCTGGAATAAGTATCGACGAATACTGTCCGACCTGTGAAAAGTGCACAAATTGGAATATTCAGCGCCGGTTAATTGAGCAACAGGTGCGCGATTCAGCGTATCATATTATCAATTACAAAGGCTCAACACATTATGCTGTTGGACTTGCACTGGTAAAAATAACAGCTGCCATACTCCGCGGTCAAAGCAGCGTACTTAGTGTATCGGTCTTGCTTAATGGAGAATTTGGCATCAATGATGTTTGTTTGAGTGTTCCGTGTATTGTATCTGATAGCGGAGTTAACACGGTTATTAAAAGCCCTCTTGCCGAAACGGAAATCGAAGCATTATCCCGCTCCTCTGAAATTCTGCGACAATCTATTGATACGCTTAAAGGAATAATTTAATATTCATACCATTACGTTGATTATTCAAAACAAAAAACCCCGGAATTTCCGGGGTTTTTTGTTTTATAAGAAATGTTGAAAGACTATTTCTTCTTTTCAGCTTCTTTCAGTTTCCGTTCTTTGCGGCGAGTTGACATCATAATAAAGTCGTAGGCAACAGGCGTAGCATTGAAGATGGATGAATAAGTACCAACTACGATACCAACAAGCAATGCGAAGATAAATCCACGGATTACATCACCTCCGAAAAGGAAGATAGCTAACAAAGTTACGATGGTTGTACCTGCAGTATTAACGGTACGGCCAAGGGTGCTGTTCATACCATGGTTCATATTATCAGCGAGGGAACGTTTTGGATACAAAGCGATCCATTCACGCAACCTGTCGAAGATAATTACAGAGTCGTTAATAGAATATCCGATAATTGTGAGGATAGCCGCTATAAAGGCCTGATCCACTTCAAGACTAAATGGTAGAATTCCATACCAGATAGAATACATCGAAATGGTTATCAGTGAATCATGGAACAAGGATGTAACACCACCTAAACCATATTGCCATTTGCGGAACCTGATAGCGATATATATAAAAATAGCTAACAAGGCAAATAATAACGCGTATATTGATGATTGTTTGATATCGTCCGAAATGGTCGGGTCAACTTTTTGAGAATTCTGAATCCCGATCGACTCATTATTCGTACTGAAATCACGTTCCGAAATTTTTGTTTTATAGGAACTCAGCAGACCGTTATAAAGACTATTCTCAACTATTGAATCTGCTTTCTCCGATTTGTCATCAACCATAAATTTGGTTGTGATTTTTACCCTGTTATTGCTGACACCAATGGTTTTTACTTCCGGGGCTTCGCCAAAAATTTTAGTTAGCGATTCACGAATATTTTTGGTATTTACATCCTGGTCGAATTTCACAATATATGAACGGCCTCCTTCGAAATCGACACCAAAATTTAGCCCTTTGGTTGCCAGTGATATCATACCAATAATAATAACTACACCTGAAACAACATAAAGTTTCTTCCTGAGTCCGATGAAGTTGATGTTAACTTTGGTAAAAGCGTTAATGGTATATTTATTACCGAATGTAACATCAACATTTTTGTTGAGCAGAGCTTCAAAAACAAGACGGGAAATAAATATGGCAGTGAAGAGTGAAGTCAGAATACCTATGATAAGGGTAGTTGCAAAGCCCTGTATAGGACCTGAGCCGAAAATATAAAGAACTATACCCGTGATGAGAGTGGTAACGTTACCGTCGATGATAGCAGAATAAGCATGTTGATAACCATCGTGTATAGCCAGCCGTAATCCCTTGCCAGCTCTGACTTCTTCCTTGATACGTTCATAAATGATAACATTCGCATCAACGGCCATACCAAGCGTTAGCACAATACCGGCAATACCAGGGAGAGTAAGCACAGCTCCGACGCTGGCCAGTACACCAATCAGGAAAAAAACGTTTGATATTAAGGCAATATTTGCAACCAGACCTGCTTTTGCATAGTAGAATTGCATATAAAGCAGAACCAGGATGAAAGCAATAATAAACGAAATCATACCTGCATTGATAGATTCCTTACCTAAGGATGGTCCAACAATTTCTTCCTGAACAATACGTGCCGGAGCAGGTAGTTTACCGGCTTTAAGCACGTTTGCAAGGTCTTGTCCTTCTTCAACAGTAAAGTTACCTGAAATAGATGAACGACCGTTAGGGATTTCATCATTAACATTAGGGGCTGAATAAACATATCCGTCGAGCACGATTGCAACCTGTTTGCCGACATTGTCGCGGGTAAGGTTCCGCCAAATTTTAGCGCCGGCATTATTCATGCCCATCGAAACTTCAACACGGCCGTTCTGATCATAATCCTGGCGCGCATCCACAATTACATCACCAGCAAGTGCAGCGGTGTTTTCACGGTTAGTCGATTTAAGTGCCATCAGTTCAAGAACTTCAGGAGTTTCCTTTTCAGGTTTGATAGTCCACATAAGTTGGCAGTTACGCGGGAACATACCTTTAACTTTGTTCAGCATAGCGTTTATACGCGCTGTGTCTTTTATTGCAGCATAACCAACAGTAGCCCTGTTGGTGGCATACATTTGCCCGTTCTGCTGAGCATATGCAGGTTGAAGGTATGCAAATAAAGGATTCTCTTTTTTATACCTGACAGCTTGTTGATCTTTTCCGGCGGCAGCAGTTGTGTCTTGTTTCAGTTTTTCAGCCAGGGTCGATTTCTTAGCAGTATCAGCTGTAGCAACTTCGCTTGTCACTACTTTTGTTACAACTGAATCAGCAGTTTTCGCGGTAGAGTCAGTTGTAATATCCATTCCGGCAAGACGTTTGTTTGCTTCATTGAAAATTCCGGCAAGTTCACTGAATTTATAGGTTTCCCAGAATTCAAGTTTAGCAGATCCCTGCAAAAGCTTACGAACGCGGTCAGGATCTTTGATACCTGGTAATTCGATCAGAATACGGTCGCTGGTGGCCAGTTTGGTAATGTTAGGCTGGGTTACACCAAAACGGTCGATACGGTTACGCAGAATATTGAAAGTACGGTCAAAAGCATCGGTACTTTCCTGGCGTACAACCTTGAGTACTTCATCGTTGGTTGAATTGGGCCTGATCTTGTCGCGCATTTCCATACGGCCGAAAATGGCTGAAAGTTTGGCGTTCGGGTCAATCTGGGCAAATGATTCACCAAACAAGGTAACAAAGTCTTTTTGACTATTTTTCTGTTTTTCCGTAGCCATTTCCATAGCTTTGGTAAAAACAGGATTTGTACTGTTGCCAGACATTCCTCTAACGACATCAGCAACGGAAACTTCCATTGTTACGTTCATACCACCCTTGAGGTCGAGTCCTAGGTTGATTTCGCGGTCTAGACATTCTTTATAAGTGTACTTGCGGATAAGTATATTATAAACAGGTTGGTTTGCTACTGAATCAAGGTAGTAACGTGTACGGACTTTTTGAATGGAATCGGAAATCCTGGTTTCAATTGTGGCATCGTTTTTTGCTAATTGTTTAGCCAAAGCAATGGCATGATCATTGGTTGCGTAATTCCTGGCTTTCTTTTCGACGATTGACGTCACTACTGTGAATGAAAGTTGGAATGCACAAACCAGGGCGAATGCTATTGCAAAGAAACGTATTGCGCCTTTATTCTGCATGTGTTTAGAATTTAGGTAGTTAGATAAACTTAAATTTTTGAGGCTGCAAAGATAGAAATCTATTGTCAAATAACAAATGAAGCATGATAAAGAAATGGCCGAATTATGACCATCTTTTCAACAAATAATGTTTTTTGCATGTAATTACTACGAAAGCAAAGGAATTAATAATTCTTTTAAAAGGTCATTTTAATGCATTGTCATTATTACGACCTTTGTAAAAATATGAAGGTCCTCATGTTTTAATTTAGAACTTTATGCAACGAAACAAGTATTCCAACCATTTAAAAGTACTCTGTCCACTTTTAATGATTTTAATTATATCATGTTTTTCTTCTTCTGTTAATGCCCAACAACTAAAATTGAACGTGCTGACCTATAATATCAGGCTGGCCACTCCTGATGATGCACCGAATACCTGGAATGAACGAAAACATAAGGTTTTTTCATTGATAAAAGAATCTAAATCTGATGTTTTTGGATTGCAGGAACCACTTCATGAACAGGTTAAAGACATGGAGTATGCTTTTCCTGACTATGCGAGAGTAGGAGTAGGACGCGACGATGGAAAGGACGCCGGTGAATATTCGCCACTTTTTTTTAACGAGCATAAATTTAAAATGCTATCATCAGGTACTTTCTGGCTATCGCAGACGCCGTCGGTAGCCGGTAGCCGTGGGTGGGATGCCGCAAGTAACCGAGTGGTAAGCTGGGTGCAGTTGAAAGATTATAAAGCAGGAAAAGTATTTTTTGTTTTCTGTACTCACTTCGATCATATGGGAGAGATTGCCAGACGAAATTCGGCTAAATTTCTCTTACATGCTGTAGACTCATTATCTGGTATTAATCCCGCCATTGTATTAGGTGATTTTAATTCAAAACCAGGTTCGGAGCCATACCAGATTCTAACAGATAAATCAAATCCGGAGCATTTGCTCGATGCACGTGAAATTTTTAAAAAACCTGCCGGGCCAAAATACACATATACAGGTTTTAAAGTTGGTGCCCAGCCAGGAGACCGGATTGATTATATTTTTCTGAAAAATAAAGTAAAGGTTCTGTCATTCAAGGTAAACAATAAAAACAATGGAAATTATTATCCTTCGGATCATTTGCCTGTAAGTGCAGAATTAAAATTTTAAAAGTCGGATGTTCAATGTCGGATTTTGATTTCGAAACTTGAAACTTGAATCTTGTAATATGGTTTTTTTTACTTCAAAAAATATTAACAAATTACCTCAATACGATTAAACTGTGATAAATCTTAAAATTTTTATTGTTTTAATTGCTTGGATTATCTTGTCGATAAGTCAGAAAGCATTTGCCCAGTTATCTGCTATTCATGATTATACGCGCATAGACACTGTTTTGCTGATAAGTGAAACCAACGACACATTGCTTTATCCTTTCGCTGGAGGTTTGAACAGTTGCCAGTTTATGAATCTTGATATCAATCTGGATGGAACTGATGACCTACTGGTATTCGACAGGCATGGATACCGATTACTGCCTTTTTTAGTTTCACCAACCAAACCGGGAAAATTAATTTTTGCACCCGGATATGCAGCAATGTTTCCACCTGTTGAACAATGGATGCAGGCCGTTGATTACAATAATGATGGGAAGAAAGATATTTTTACCTATACAACCGGTGGTATAAAAGTGTATCGCAACGATTCAAAAAACCAATTGAAATTTACCCAGGTTACTAATCCATACCTTCGTTCGCAACAGGGAGCAACACTCACCAACATCCTGGTTACCTATGCCGATTACCCTGCTATTGTTGATATTGATAATGATGGCGATATGGATGTACTTACTTTCTGGGGATTAGGCTCATTTGTTGAATGGCACAAAAATACTTCGATGGAGGACTTTGGAAATGCTGACTCACTGACATTCGAAAAATCATCGTCCTGTTGGGGTCATTTTGCCGAAAGTGTTGAAGGCAATGCTATAAAACTCGATACGTGTGTGAATTATGGTAAATCATTACAATCTGCCGAAAACTTAACTGATGATACTAAACATACAGGCTCAACTTTATTGATAAATGACCTGAACCACGACGGCTTGCCTGACCTAGCCCTGGGTGATGTTGATTACAGTTCGCTTGTGCAGCTTACGAACGGAGGTACTCTGGCCGATGCTAAAATGACTTCACAGACCACAGACTTTCCGAATTCAACCAACCCGGTTAAAATGAATACTTTTCCTGCAGCCATGCTAGTTGATGTAGACAACAACGGGCAAAAGGATCTGATTGTTTCTCCCTTTGATCCTTCGCTGCTGAAAGGCGAAAATTTTAAAAGCGTAAGCTTGTATCACAATGCCGGAACCAACGCTCAGCCTGATTTTCAGTTGACTTCTGAGAGTTTTTTGCAGGATCAGATGCTGGATCTGGGGTCAGGAGCTTACCCGGTATTTTTTGATTACAATGGCGACGGGCTGATGGATCTTTTGGTTGGAAATTACGGGTATTCCGATTCCTGTATTTTTTCGCCGGTATACGGTTTGCAATGTTATTTTACATCTAAAATTGCTCTTCTGCTAAATATAGGAACAGCATCCCACCCAGTTTTCCACCTTGTTGACAGGAATATTGCACACCTGGATAAACTTCAGTTGCAGTCATTAATACCTGCTGTTGCCGATATGGATGGTGACGGGGATATGGATCTTGTTTGTGGCAACTCAAAAGGGAAACTTGTGTATTGCGAAAATATTGCTCTCCCCGGACAACCTGCTGATTTTAAACTTGTTGATCCTGCCTGGAAGGGAATTGATGTAGGTGATTTTTCAGCTCCCCAGCTTTTTGATGTGGATCAGGATGGATTAACGGACCTGGTCTGTGGCAAGAAGAAAGGAACGCTCAGTTTTTATAAAAATACCGGCTCACAGCAAAATGCTCAGTTTATACTGGTATCTGAATTGTTTGGTAATGTCGATGTAACAAATCCTCAATTATCAAACGGAGGATACAGCGTACCTTGTTTTTATAAAGATAAGCAGGGAGATATTAAGCTCTTTACAGGTTCCGAATTTGGTGATATTTTTGTGTACGATCACATCAGTAACAACCTGGATGGTAATTTCCATTTTTTGGGAACCGTGCCCGGCATCAAAGAAGGATGGCGAAGCGGTGTAGCCATTAGTAACCTGAATAATGATACACTTACCGATATGATGGTTGGAAATTATTCCGGTGGACTGGGATTGTTTTTCGGGAAACAGGATAATACATTTGGTATCCACCAGAAAGTTTCAATCCCGGGCTCAAAACTAATCATTACGCCAAACCCTGCTAATGAACAGGTTTCAATAACTCTGAAAAGTGATGCGCCAATTAATTCAGAAATGATTGTGATCAGGAGTACAGATGGGAAAATTATAAGGAAATACCAGCAGCTAAAATTCCCGCAGTTAATTGATGTTTCTGCTTTTACAAATGGTATTTACCTGGTTTCAGTGCAAACAAACTTAGGTGTGGTTTCAGGTAAATTGGTGATATGCAGATAAACAAAAGAGATTTTTATCGAAAGAGTATTTATAATTATTGTGAATCAAGTAGTCGTATAAATGCCAGTTAACAGTCGTGATTTATAGAAATTTAAAACTTTTTCAGCATTAATAAATAAAACTGCTTCCACCAAGGAATTCGCGTAAAATAGATGTAGGCGGAATTTCGGTTGGTTTCAGTGGTTTCAGATACCGGAAAAATCCCAGTAACCGGACAGCTTCTGAATATTCCGGTTGGTTGGGTTGAACCTCCAGTAGTATAGGTTCCACGAATGGCTTCAGAACTGCCAGTTCGTAGAGCAGGGCTGAATTGAACATGGTATCGGCTTCTTCCTGGAAAGGGAAAATATGCTTTTCTTCTCCCTTACGAACACTTGGCCACCTCGAAATAGTATCCGTTGCCGAATACTTCCGATACCGATAATCGCGTACAATTCTGCGGATCAATCTGTTGTCAGTAGTGCTGACCCTGTTATGATCATCAATATTTATAGCAGCTAATGCTGAAACGTAAATTTTAAATTTTACTTCATCAGGTATGGCGCTCGTGAGTTGTGGATTTAACCCGTGAATGCCTTCGATAATCAGCACATTTTCAGGCTGCATATGCAAGATTTCTCCATCATAAAAACGTGTGCCGCTCTCGAATGAGAATTTGGGTATTTCAACACTTTCACCGTTTAAAAGTGCAACCAGGTGCTGGTTGAACAAATTAATATCCAATGCTTCAACAGCTTCATAATCATGATTGCCGCTCTCATCCAACGGTGTGTTATCACGATCAACAAAATAATTGTCGAGTGACAAGTTCAAAGGCTTCATGCCATTTACAATCAGGTGAATAGCCAATCGTTTTGCAAAAGTAGTCTTGCCGCTCGACGAAGGGCCACTAATCAGGATGATTTTAACATGATTGTTTCTTGAACTAATATTATCGGCAATTTGTCCTATTTTCTTTTCGTGGAGCGCTTCTGCAACTTTTATAAGGATTTCGGATTTACCGTTTGAACAGGAATTATTCAGATCGCTGATACTAGGAACGTTGAGGATTTTGATCCATTGCGAAAATTCATGGAATATTTCAAAAAGTTTATCCTGGATCACAAGCGGTTCAACTTCTGACGGATTATTTGCCTGTGGAATCTGTAACAAAATTCCATTGAAATATTTATTGAGATCGAAAACTTGTAATTGACCGGTTGAAGGAACCATATAGCCGTAATAAGCATCTATATGCCCGTCGAGTTTGTAATAGCTTGAATAATTACGGCCTCTGTGTCTTAAAAGTTTGATTTTATCTGTCAGGCCCCGTGCTTCAAATTTACGTATAACTTCTTCGGTTTCTTCTTCAACACGTATGAAAGGAAGGTCGGATTTTATAATCTCCTGCATTCTATGCTTTATGTTTAGTATGTCCTGATGTGTCAGTTCATAACCAGGAACATTGACTTCACAATATATACCTTTCGAAACAGCATGATCAATAAACAGTTTTGAATTCGGGAAAATCTCATCTACAGCTTTATAGAGAACAAATGAAAGACTTCTCACATACATTCTCATGCCATCAGGATGCGTGATATCAATGAATTTAATCGAAACAGGATGGAATACCAGGAAAGTCAGTTCTTCCAACACATTGTTAACCAATGCCCCGAGAATGGGATATGCCATTTTTACACTAAAGTCTTTGATCACTTTGTTGAGTGATGTTCCTTTACTGACCTGTTTGGTAGTGCCTGAGTTGATACAATTTATTGCAATAGTTGGATTCATGACAGAAATATGAATTTTTGAAAAGCCGTTTCTTTTTCACCGAAGCTCAATATTAATGACTTATTGATTAATAAACAATTGTTGGATTTGTAATTTTTAAAATGAAAGCGAAGATATTTGATTATCAGGCTAAATTAAAATGGTTTCAGCCAGCATTAACCTTGAAATCAGGAATGATCCTAACTGTTGGCTGTTCCCCCATAGCTCATTTTAAAATCACGTCTTTCAGATACTGAGCTGTGTAGCTGTGTTTATTCTTTGCCAGTTGTTCAGGTGTACCTTCAGCAATTATATATCCGCCACGTTCGCCTCCTTCAGGGCCCAGATCGATAACATAATCAGCAACTTTGATTACCTCGAGGTTATGCTCAATAACAAGAACAGTATTTCCACGGTCAACCAGTTTATTCAGAACATGCAGAAGGATATTTACATCTTCGAAATGAAGACCTGTGGTAGGTTCATCTAAAAT
>JBBQGD010000057.1:0-17695 GCA_038322655.1 Bacteroidales bacterium
GCAGGTAAACGAGACGGTTGGTATGTTTCAGAAAGAAGTAGCTGTCCGCATAGCCGCTCCTCCAGGCAAAAAGGATTATGGAATCCTTAGTGTATTACTCCAGGCATGGTATGATATTGAATATTTATTTACAGTTGAACCAACAGTATTTGTTCCTCCGCCAAAGATACAGTCGGCAGTTATACGCTTGCAAAGAAACCAGACAAAGGACTTAGGTTGCAGCGAAAAGTTGCTTTTGCAAGTAGTAAAAACTGCATTTAACCAACGCAGGAAAACACTACACAATGCATTGAAACCCCTTGGAGATTATAATGGCGAATTTGCAGGAAAGCGAGCGGAACAACTGAGTGTTGCCCAATTTGTAAGCCTTACCAATCATATGCAGGAAATTATTTCAATGACCACACCTGAATAATTCCTTGACGGAAAACTGATTCCAGTTAAGCGTTTCAAAAAAAGAACGCAATCCTTTTGGAATACTTATACACACAAATTCCCAAAAGAAAAACGGGAGCTTAACCAGCTCCCGTTTTTTGTGAAATTTGTTTTACCAATTTTCAAATTATTGAAAAAGGTATTTTGACATCCGTACTTATCTATTTAACCCAAACCGGCAATGTTCCCGGAGTTGCAGGTGCACCTAGTTTTTCAACCTCATTTTCAAGTGCTTTCAGCTCGGTTTCACCAATGCGTTTTACCTGGTCGTAAACCGGCGGAAATTCTGCCATTAGGATTGAATAAGCATCGTGCTGCGTTTGTGTGGGAGCACTTGTTGATTTCCAACTTGAATAAGCCATGGTTGAAAGCCTGCTGTTTAAGGTAACCGGTGAAGGTGGATTTTCCTCATCGCTAGGCTTGCTGCTGTTGTTGTTGAATTTCAGCTTGATGGATTCCAGTTCTTCCGAAACCTTGCTGATACGCGAACGCAACTCAGCATTGGCTCCCGGAACCGCATTTAAAGTAGTTTGAAGCGCATAGGATCGTTTAAGCACGTCGTCGGTATACTGTTCGGTACCACGCATTATCCTGGAAAGTTCAGCAACTTTTTTCTGGAATTCGGCTACTGCAACTTTGTCGGTAGCAGGCAAAGTAGCATTTTCCAATACCACGGCATTAAATGCCACTGGGCCGGCAAGCTGCTTCGTACTGTCGCGCACGGTTATTGACAAACTAACTTTATACATACCAGGCATGACCGGAATGCCTCTGCGCGAAAAAGCAAATGGATCGTATTTATCTTTCTCATCTACAGGGGAGTTCCCGGGGTAATGTAAATCCCAGTTTATACGGTTTATTCCTGATGAAGGCGCTTTATTGATGCGGCAGACTTCATTTCCGGTTTCATCTGTAACAATAAATGTAAGATAAGCCGGAATCTCTTCGCGTTCGGCGCGTAAAGCAGCATCTGTAGGCTGAGGAATTCGCTCCCCTTTTTCGAATAATTTCTTTTCCTTTTCGTGACGCATATCCTTCAATGTTTTAGGCGCTTTTTTCAGGAAATATGTGAAAACGGCTCCAAAATCAGGATTTTTTGAAATGTAATACGTTGATCCCTGTCCGTATCTTGCACCGGAAGGGATATACATTAAGGCATCTTTTACAGGGAAAAGATAAGCATCTTTATCAAGCAGGTCCTTGGTTACAAGGCGGAGCGGTGAATAATCATCCAGGATATAAAAGCCACGACCGAAAGTAGCAATTGCCAGGTCGCTTTCCCTTTTCTGTATGGTAATATCGCGAACAGGTATGGAAGGAAGACCGCTTTTAAACTGTGTCCATATTTTTCCACCGTCGTTACTGAAATAAAAGCTAAATTCAGTACCAACAAACAATAGATCAGGGTTGATAAAATCCTGCTGTATGCTGTATACCGTTTCATTTTCGGGCAAGTTGGCTGCAATGGAAGTCCAGGTGCGGCCCTTGTCGGTGCTTTTCAGGAGATATGGTTTAAAATCGTCGCGTAAAATATTATCAAACGAAGCAAAAACCACATTTTCGTCGAAACGCGAAGCCAGCAGGTTACTAACAAACGTATTTTCAGGCACACCTGGGAATTTGTCCGTTTTACTCCAGGTTTTGCCAGCATTATCAGTAACCTGTATCACACCGTCATCGGTACCAACATACAACAGATTTTCCTTTACCGGTGATTCATTCATCGAAACAATAGTCCCATAAAGTGAGGTTGATACATCTTTCTGAACAGCATCATAACTCCAGAATTTACCCATTACCGGCCATGTATTTCTATCGATCTGTGCAGTAAGGTCATCACTGATCACCTGCCACGAATTACCCCGGTCGTCGCTGCGGAAAACCTTGTTGGCAGCGCAATACAAGCGCGTTGGCGAATGCGGGCTGAGGATCAGCGGCGTATTCCAGTTCCAACGGTATGTGAGTTCATCTTTGCGGGGCTCAGGCCTGATATCAATGGCTTCCTGGCTTTTACGGTCGTAACGCACCATGCCGCCATATTGCGACTCAGAGTAAACAATATTGGGATCCGAAGGATCAATCTGCGACCAGAAACCATCGCCACCACAGGTTACAAACCAATCGTCGCTTACTACTCCCGATCCGCTCGTATTGCGCGAGGGGCCGCCAAAACTGTTGTTGTCCTGCGTTCCTCCATATACATAATAGAAAGGAGTTGAATTGTCAACCTGCACGCGATACATTTGCGCAACCGGTAAATTTGATTTGAAAAGATATTCTTTCCCTCCATCGAAAGTTTCGTAAACGCCACCATCACCGCCAATAAACATATGTTGCGTATCTGAAGGATCGATCCACATGGCATGATCATCCACATGGCGTTCATTGTTCCCTATCGGGCGCCATGTTTTTCCGCCGTCTTCGCTGACCTGCGACACAGTTTCGAGTGAGTAAATTTTATCTATATCCTTAGGGTCACAATAAATCTGGTTAAAATACTGTCCCTGTGATACATGGGAGCTCATTTTCTGCCAGGTTGCGCCCCGGTTCGTACTGCGGTATAATCCGCTTGCATCGCCGGCAGCTTCAATAATGGCAAAAACATAATCCGGGTTCACAGGCGAAATAGCCATGCCCATTCCACCCATATCTTCCTTGGGAAGTCCGCTTTTCAGTTTATCCCAGGTTTCGCCTCCGTTCACTGATTTATAAATTGCCGTCTCGGGGCCGCCACCAATTTTGGTATATACATGCCTGCGTCGTTGTTCGCTGCTGACATACAAAACATTAGGATCACGGGGATCCATAAGGATATTGTTCACGCCGGTATTTTCGCTGATGTCAAGAATTTTCTTCCAGGTCTTGCCGCCATCAGTAGTTTTATAGAGTCCGCGGTCACCACCGGGTCCCCAAACGGAACCTTCGGCTGCAACGTAAACTATATCGCTATTTTTAGGATCAATTACGATTTTACCAATCTGCCTTGAATCTTTCAAACCCATGTTTTTCCAGGATTTTCCTCCGTCGTTACTTTTGTAAACGCCGTCACCATAACCCAGTACACGCTGGTGGTTGTGTTCTCCCGTACCTACCCACACTACACTGGTATTATTGGGGTCTATGACCACTATCCCGATGGAGTATGATTTCTGTCCGTCGAAAACCGGTTCGAAAGTGGTTCCGTTGTTAACGGTTTTCCACACATGGCCTGAAGCCACAGCCACGTACCACTCGCTATGGTTGTTGGGATTGATGGCAAAGTCGGCGATACGGCCCGAAGTAAAGGCTGGCCCGATGGATCGCCATTTTAACCCACTGAAAATTGAAGATTTCAACGTGTCGGATTTGGCATCCTCTTTTACAGCCTCCTTCTTATCTTTTGGTTTCTCTTTTTTAGCATTGGCTTTCTGTGCGCTTGCATCTGAGCCTGAAAAAAGTAAAACGGATGAGAGCATCAAAGCTATCATGCCATTAAATAAAGTAAATGTGGTTTTTCTCATATCTGTTTTGGTTTAGGATTTTTATTCTATAATTTATTGTTGCTTTTTGGAAGTGACTGCTTAATAGATTTATGTAGGAAGTCCAGAGACGGAAGGCCGAAGTCAGTTGTTGGTATCAGTAAGTCTTTTGGAGC
Source organism: Bacteroidales bacterium (assembly GCA_038322655.1). Classification (GTDB taxonomy): domain Bacteria; phylum Bacteroidota; class Bacteroidia; order Bacteroidales; family UBA4417; genus UBA4417. The sequence goes on from JBBQGD010000057.1 coordinate 4,070, forward strand.
AATTAAAACATAAAGGATATACTTTTTGATTTGTAGCATCTTGACTTTAAAAGATTTACATTATTGAAGAATATTAAACTCCCAATATATATGATTCTATTAGTAGTCAAATTTAACTTTTTTGCGCAACCCCTAACTTCCGTTTTCGAACTTCAGACCAATTCAGTACTTAAGCGACAACCAATATGACAATATTAAGCTTTATACAGCCTAATGATTTAACAAATATGGAATTTTATTCTTTACAAAACTTAAAAACCAATTGAAATATTCAAGATGGCTGTTTTACCCGGTGAAATCATCATAAAATCTGTTAAAATAAATTTTTGCATACAACTTTATTCTTCTACATTTAACCTTTTATTTGAATTTTAGGTTTTCAATAAATAGTTAGCATATTTTGATTAACAAAAGATTCACAAATTATCCTTTTTTATCTACCATTATAAAACTTTAAGTATGAAAAAGAGTAAACTGATTGCGCTGCTTCTTGTTTCCATGGTTGTATTTTCTGCAACATCTTCCTTTGCACAAGATTCAACATTTAAATTATCGAATTACCAAAATCCAAATTACTTCTACCAGACTCTGGATCTGAACTTCGGGCTAAATAGCGGTTCAAGCATAAACAAAAGCGATAATATTTCAGATTTCTATAATCTGAACAGTTATTCAATGAGTTTAAATGCCAGGGCAGCTTATTCCAGTTATGCAAATTCAGTTAAATCACAGAGTGAATTATATGTTTCAATATATGGTAGCATCCGAAACTCAGGCCAGCATAATACTTTCGACCTCGAAAACACTGAGTATAGGCAGAAGAATTTTTCCAATAATGAATCGTTCAATTTTTCCGGTTTGAAACGATTCTACGATGCAAAACAAAACTATTTTGAAGTTAATGGATTCGTAAGCTCAGCTTTTAGCAACGCTTCAGGTACAAATAAATCATATAGTTCTGATACGATTTCTAATTCAACGTCTTATAAAACTAATAATAATGTCGCTTCTCTAGAAGGTTCATTACTGATTGGAAAAGGTCGGCTCGAACAGGTACAGGATGCGCGTCTGGCATTGTACTTTTGGGAAGATATGCACCGTTTAAATCGTGATAAACGTTCTGTTACAAACGAAGAAGTACTTGAATTGGCAAGGCTGATTACTTCGTTGAAATACAAACGCTTTTTTGATTCCCGTCTGAAGAAAATAGCAGATATAACGGCCATAGATTCATTTATGCAAAAACACGGGCTTGTAAATATTACTGATGCAGCCTATTTTACCTCGCTCAACGATAACTGGAATTATTCAAATAATCCTGCAAGGGAAAGCGGCTACCGTATATACACCGGAATTGAAGGCCATTATCAATTCAATAGCAATAAAAATCATAGAGAAATTTTGGTGCCTGCTGAAAGCATATCTGATCAAAAATACAACGCAAACCAGGCGGAAGCTTATGCTGTTGCAGGTTTGGTTTATGAAAAACCACTAAATCTCAAATGGCAGCAATCCGCATCTGTTAAGGCAAGTGTTGGTTATAAAAACCAACTTAATAAATATGAGGAAACCGGAATGCCGGATACAAGCAGATATAATGGCTCCATTCCTTCACTAGGGCTCAGAGCTCAATATGGATATGGGTTTTACCCAAACTCAAGAACCTGGCTAACTGCAGGCTGGTATTTGAATAGCACTTATAATAAACAATTTATTGGCACTTCAAAAAATGATACGCAAAATTCGCAGAACAACTTTTATACTTACACAGGTCCCATCGTTCAGGCTTATTATTACATTTCTGAAAAACTCAGGCTGAGCGTAAATTTCAACTGCGCTTACCAGGTTAATGTTGATAAGTTTATTACCAATATCCCTAAGCATTCAACTGATAAGCAAACAGATACGCATTGGGGCTATGAATTGGATGCTTCACTAACCTACAACTTGTTCTAAAATGTCGTCCTTTGCCACAGAGACATGGAAGCCACTAAGAAACGCAGAAAATGACTGGAAAAAAGTCGGAATTTACTTATATCAGTATTTGTGACAAGTAAAAATACCTCCATGCTCTCCATGCCTCCGTGGTTTACACCTTTCGACAGATAAAGCCAATGATAAAAAAATCATAGCCATACAACCATTTTGCCATAACCAATCCCTTTACTGTCAGAAAGCTGAAGATAGCGTACCTGTTAAGCAGAAGTGCAGACAATGCCAAATTAAGTATTACTTTTGTTAAAGGCTAAACCATTACTGTATTGAGGAACGTTGTACGACTGATCACCGGGAACAAAAGCGATATTGAGCGGGAACTTGTGCATGGGTGCACCCGCAACGATCGTAATTCCCAGTGTGACCTCTATTACAAGTATTGCGATGCCATGTTCACCATTGCTTACCGCATTGTTAACAATCGCGATGATGCCCACGATGCCCTGCAGGAGGCTTTTATACAGGTATTCCGGGATATCGGGCAATACAGGTTCGACTCAACATTAGGCGCTTGGATCAAGACAATTATTGTACGCACTTCGCTGAAACTACTTTCGAAAAACCGTAACCTGGCTTTCGCCGATATGGATGAAGCAAAAAGCGATGAAATGATTCTAATTCCCGATACGCTTGACAGTGAATATCTTGAAAAGGTAATCCTTTCGTTACCGGATGGATACAGAACCGTTTTTTTGCTTATCGAGGTTGAAGGATATACCCATGAAGAAGTTGCCAACATGCTTGGAATTTCTGCCGGGACTTCAAAATCGCAGTTGCATCATGCAAAGAAAATGCTTAAAAACCGGCTTTCAGCATTGATGGATTAATGAACATGGACGAAAACAAAAACAATATAAACAAGAAACTCGGCGAAAAGCTGCCATCACATTCTCCTGATTCGGGGACATGGCAACGCCTTTCGGCGAAGCTGGATGCCATGGATGCAGAAGTTGTTTATCAGGATAAATTAGAACAACTTCCACTTCACTCACCCAACCAGGGAACCTGGAACCTGATTAATGTCCGTTTGAACCGCATTGCATATTATAAAACTGGCGTGCGCATTGCTCTATCAGCAGCTGCAGGTCTGCTGTTGCTCTTCACTGTTTCGCGCATTTCGGATCAGTACCAGGTTAAAGAAAACACTGCCGCACAGGTTGCCAGCCAGAAACAGCAAAACAGCCCCGGACAAAATACAAAAGCTGACAATTTGATTAAACCACTGGCAGCAGGCACGCAAAAATCAAATAAAATTCCGGGAAATAAGCATGCAGCCAATAATGCTAAAACCTATTCCGAAGGATTTCAAGAATCAGAAACTGCTAAAAAAGAGTCTGGAATTGTATTGTCAGTCAATAGGCCAGACAACAGCTATAATGTTACTGCTTCCGAAAATCAAGAATCACTGACAGGTATAAAAGAATCCGGGACAACAGTTCTGAATTCCCTAAATACCACTGATGCGATTGCTACAAGGAATGCGATTCCTGTTCAATCTGAAAATAATATTGCGCTGGTGACACAAAGTTCTTCAATTCATGATGAAGCTATTCCTGCGAATGAAATGGAAAATACTGTTGAGGAATCCAGATCAATTTTATTTGAGAAAGAGCAACCTCCTGTTACAACTTCAACATATTTAAAACAGTATCCGCCCCCGGCACCCATACCAACAACCAATAAAAACCATGTTGCCCTGGCTATGAATTACCTGCCCGAAAATATTTATAACGGAACTGAAAATTCTCTTTTTCACAATGTAGACCTCACTGCCAGTTATAACAAGGCAAAAATACGGTTCAATACCAGTCTTGGTATGGCCTACAACGAGGAGCAGATTAAATTTGAGATGAACTACGACATCAATACTCTTATAACTGTAGTTGGACCTGGAGGACACCTGGATACCTTGAGCAATAACGTTTCCAATATGGATTCGGAATATACCGGAACCGAAAAACACAAGTATGTTACTTATAATCTGGGCATTGGCAGGAGGCTTTTCACCAAAGGGAAATTTTCAACCTGGTTTAATGCCGGAGCAGGATTCGGAATCAAACTAAATGAACCCGATCTGATTGGAACTACCACTTCCTCTATAAAAGGGCAATACAATACACAGAGAATGAGTGTAAACTCATCCAGGCCGGTTTATAATGATGTTTATGTGAACTTTGTTACAGCAATTAATTTTAATTATAAAATTATCAATAAGGTAAGCTTTTCATTTACACCTACCAGCCGATGGTACTTTAAGCCTGTTATGTCACTGAATAACCAGGCTACCGATGAACTTACACTTGGATTTATGAGCGGATTAAAATTCGACTTCTGATCCAGCATGAGACAAGATCAGCAATATAATCCCTTCCAAAGGAATTTAACTTACTATTCTGATTACTTCAGCAGGTCTGGTTACTGGATTATGAGAATCAGGACTTTAATAATCCTATAATTGATCGGGTATTGAGTATAAAGAGGCTTTCCCTTCAATTATAGCCTCACTTCCAATTTGAATATTTTGATTATTTAACCATTCTTTATTTATAAAAAGCTTGCATTCCCCCCTGATATTCATTATATTTGTGCTATATAATCAAAAGATTAAACATTTAAAAATGGAAAAAATATTAGTTGCTGTAGACCTATCAGATGTTGCAACTGTGGCGCTTGATCATACTATTAAGTTCGCCAGTGCTTTTAAAAGTCATGTTCACATTCTGCATGTTGAAGTGCCTGTTCCTTCTTATATCGGAAATGAAATAGTTCAGCCTGTTCTTCCTACCGACAATGAAGAAGAACTGAACAGGGTCAGAATGGAGTTGTCGGCTATGGTTGATTACCTCAAAGAGCGCGGAGTTGAAGTTGACTATGAACTTGTTCAGGGCCCGATTGTTGAGACAATCGTTGAAAAAGCTGCCATCTACAATGCTGATCTTATTATCCTGGGAGCACATAATCATGGTTTTCTTTACAGGGCTTTCATAGGAAGTGTATGTTCAGGTGTGATCAAGCATACTCCATGCCCGGTTCTGATTGTTCCATCTAAATGACCTTTGTTCAATAGATAATGTCCGGCAAGTAACCTGCCTTTAATGGAAATTATTCTGTTGTGGCAGATCTGCTGTCAAATATTCCTTATTTACTTTATTCAGCAATGATTCTTGTGAAATGGATATCTTAATGATTGCTCCTAGTGGTATGACTTGTGGAATCTGCGTAGCCTACCTGCGTGATAAAAATATTTGTAAAGGGTGTTGGAGCAATAACGGGCATAAATCAAAATCCTGCTTAAATTGTTCTATAAAAAATTGCGTCCTCTTAGAAAAAACAAACTCAAAATTTTGTTATGCGTGCGCAAAGTTCCCCTGTATCCGGTTAAAACAACTTGATAAGCGTTACAGGTTAAAATACAATATGAGCATGATAGAGAACCTGCAATACATAGAAAAATTCGGGTTGGAAAATTTTGAGTTAAAGGAATCTTCGAGATGGAAGTGCGCGACCTGCGGAGGAACTGTTTGTGTGCACCTTAGATATTGTTTAAAATGTAACGATCAGAAAAACCAGGTTGGAAAATCAACACTTTCAGAAAATTAAATTTAAGGACGGGTTTATCCGGTCAACAGGCGCCTTGTCAGCCCTCGCCCCATTGCCGAATCGAATAATGCGATTATTTTTCTCCAGGTTATTCTATTGCTTCTTTCCTCCAAGCAATCGGTCCGCAAGCCCCGCCTCACCCATTTTTGCCAGCGTTTGCCTTATCCATTGCCGGTTTTCGGGTTTATACCAAAAGAAAAATCTCCTCTGATCTTCCTTTTCCTGTCTGCTGCGGGCAGTAAAAACCTGTTCGCCGGTATAAGGATGAATTCCTGAATAATAAATAGCGCTCGCCAGGGTTAGAGGTGTTGGTGTGAAATCCTGTACTTGTTCCAGTTGAAAGCCAAGCTCGCGGGTTTCGCAGGCTAAATGAGCCATATCGTTTAGGTCACTGCCGGGGTGGCTCGAAATGAAATATGGAATAATCTGCTGCCGTAACCCTTCCTGCTGGTTCAGTTTATCAAATGTTTGTTTGAACTGGTGGAACAGTTTAAAAGAAGGTTTTCGCATAATTTTCAGAATATGGTCACTGGTATGTTCAGGAGCTACTTTCAATCTACCTGAAATATGATGTTTTACAAGGTTACGGGTATATTCTGTTAATCCGAAACGTTTATCTTCCTCAGCGCTGCGACCGATAAGCATATCATACCGGATGCCACTGCCGACATAAATCTTTTTAATGCCCTTTATGGCAGCGGCTTGCTTATAAAGGTTTGTCAAAGGTTTATGATCGGTATTCAGATTATTGCAAATTGAAGGGAAAATACAGGATGGACGTTTGCATTTCTCGCAAATATCGAGGTCAAAACCCTGCATCTTATACATATTAGCCGATGGACCGCCAAGGTCGGAAACATTGCCATTAAAATCAGGCATCTCAGTAATGGCTTTCACCTCGTTAAGGATGGATTTCTCCGAACGGCTGGAAATAAATTTTCCCTGGTGAGCACTCAAAGTGCAAAAGGCGCATCCGCCAAAACATCCGCGATGCATGGTTACGGAATGACGAATCATCTCATAAGCAGGCACAGTACCGCGCTTTTTGTATTTCGGATGCGGAAGACGTGTATAAGGTAAAGCATAAACTGCATCCAGTTCTTTGGAAGTCATTAAGGGAAAAGGAGGATTGATAATTACAGCCTTGTCGCCCGAATATTGTATAAGCCTTTTTGCCGAAGCTTTGTTACTTTCCTGTTCAATATGTTTAAATGATTCCCCAAACGCTTTTTTGTCCTTCAGACAGGCCGTATAAGATGGAAGTGTGATTGAATTTACCTTATTTTCAAATTCTTTCGCTGCCGCTTCAGGCACACTAAAACCTGTTTGCGGAACATCTGTAATCCAACCAACCTCAGGATTTTCATTCAACCTTTTCAATACCTCAACAATTCCTTTTTCGGCCATGCCATAAACAAGGAGATCGGCGCCGCTATCAATAAGTATGGAAGGTTTCAGCGTATCCGACCAATAATCGTAATGGGCTAGCCTGCGCATGGAAGCCTCGATACCACCGATTACAACAGGAACATCAGGATATATTTTTTTCAGGATCTGCGAATAAACCACCGTGGCATAATCAGGTCGGAACCCGGCTTTTCCACCAGGCGTATAAGCATCGTCGGAACGAAGTCGTTTGCCTGCAGTGTAATGATTTACCATGCTGTCCATATTGCCTGCAGCAACGGCAAAGCAAAGCCTGGGCCTGCCGAACTTACGGAAATCGCGCAAGTCGTCCTTCCAGTTAGGCTGAGGTACAATAGCCACAGTAAAACCGGCATTTTCAATGACCCTTGCAATTACAGCAGTACCAAAAGCCGGGTGATCAACATAGGCATCGCCCGAAATAATCACAACATCCACTTCGTTCCAGCCACGTGCCAGCATTTCGTCGCGGGTAATCGGAAGCCAGGCTTTCAGGGGAAGTTGTTCCATAGGTATTTGAAAATTTATGCAAAGATACGGATTGAAGGAATATCGGCTATCTTTGTTGAGGCGATTGGGGGATTGTGGAGATTGTTTGAAGGGATTGAAGGGATTGATTTTGCAAAGACAAGGGGATTGATGAGATTGATAGGATGGATAAGATTGAGGAGATTAATGGGCTTGATGGGATTTTATGCTGTAACGTTCTACTGGAAAATAATATGATTAATATGATTAAGCATTCGAATTCAACGCCTGAAGAATTCCGGATCCGCCCGGCTGTAGAATCTGATGTAAAACAAATCCTGAAATTCATTTCTGATTTGGGTGCCTATGAGAAACTAAGCCACGAAGTAGTTGCAACAGAAGAGAAACTACACAAGACATTATTCCAGCAAAAAATGGCCGAAGTGATTATCGGCGAATATGATGGCAAACCGGTCGGTTTTGCCTTATTTTTTCATAACTATTCCACTTTTTTAGGACAAGCTGGTATCTATCTTGAAGACCTGTTTATTATACCTGAAATGCGCGGGAAAGGTTTCGGGAAGAAGATGCTTTCGCACCTGGCAAAACTGACTGTCGAAAGGGATTGCGGCCGGCTGGAATGGGCTTGTCTTGATTGGAATGAACCTTCTATTTGTTTTTACAAAGGAATAGGTGCAAAAACTCTGGAAGATTGGACGGTATTCAGGGTTACAGAAAATACGCTTCTGGATTTGGCAAAGAGCTAATTAGTTTCAGAAAACAATTGAACAAACGAATAATTGAACATTTGAACGCCGAAGGCATTTGAACAATCGAAGTCAGAACGGCGCCCGGAACATGGCACCCGGAACCTGAAATAAAATCACTATTTCTGACAGAATACAAATCTGAGTTATAAAAGGATTTTCATGCAGCTCAAAGAAAAATACGACTTCGTAATCATCGGTTCAGGATTTGGGGGCTCGGTTTCTGCTCTTCGGCTAGCCGAAAAAGGATATTCAGTCCTGGTTATTGAGAAAGGAAAATGGTTCGATAGTAAAGATTTTGCCAAAACCAACTGGAACCTGCGTAAATGGCTCTGGCTCCCCGGACTGAAATTGTTCGGAATACAGAAACTCAATTTCATGAGGCACATCAGCGCTCTGAGTGGTGTCGGGGTTGGCGGCGGTTCCCTGGTTTACGCCAATACGCTTCCCAAACCAAAATCACCGTTCTTCTCGCAGGGATCGTGGGCCGGCCTGGAAAACTGGGAAGAAGAACTCGCCCCGTTTTATGAAACGGCATGGAAAATGCTGGGAGCTTCTGTAAACCCTGTGTTGGCTGAAAGCGATCTCGCCATACAAAAGCTGGCGGAACAAATAGGTAAATCAGAACACTTTTCTGCAACTACAGCAGCCGTTTATTTCGGCAAACCGGATGTTACTGTAAAAGACCCTTATTTCGGAGGTAAAGGTCCCGACCGCACAGGCTGCATCAATTGCGGCGCCTGCATGACCGGCTGCCGGCACAATGCAAAAAATACGTTGGATAAAAATTATCTTCACCTGGCACAGCAACTTGGAACTTCTATACTGGCCGAGCATGTGGTCACTTCTGTAAAACCTTTGAGTGAAAACGGGAATAAAGGGTATGAAATTAGTTTCAGGAAATCAACATCGTATTTTGCCACGACAAAAAGCATCACAGCCAAAGGTGTAATTTTTGCCGGTGGTGTTATGGGAACGGTGCCTTTGTTACTGAAACTTAAAAAGACCTCATTACAGGGATTAAGCCTGAGAGTTGGCGATATGATACGTACCAATAATGAAGCACTTATTTACATAACCTCCACCGATCGTAAACTGGAACTTCACAAAGGAATTGCCATTGGCTCTATCCTCGAAATGGATGAAAACAGCCATCTCGAACCGGTCCGGTATGGCGAAGGTTCAGGATTTTGGCGAATTACTATGCTACCCATGGTGAGTGAGCGGAATCCTTTTTTACGGATATTGAAACTTATCATTCTCCCTTTTACTGATCCAATAAACTGGGTTAAAGTATTTTTTGTCCGCGATTTCGGGCGAAGCAGCACAGTGCTTCTTTTTATGCAGCACCTCGACAGCACGTTAAAACTTCGCAAAGGAATATTCGGAACTGTAACACGCCTCGAAAAAGGTAAAGCCCCGACACCATTTATACCCGAAGCACACAAGGTTGCCCATATTTTTTCAAAAATTATACATGCAAAACCACAGATCATGGTGAACGAGGTTTTTGCCGGGATTCCATCAACGGCTCATATTCTCGGTGGCGCTTGTATGGGAAAAGCGATTGAAGATGGCGTAATTGACAGCAATAACAAGGTATTCGGATATGAAAATATGTATGTTTTTGATGGCTCCATGATTTCGGCCAATCCGGGAGTTAATCCGTCATTAACTATAACTGCAATTTCTGAAAGAGGGATGAGTAAAATATCAGCCAAGAATTAAAAAATGGAAGTTCAAACTTTATTAGAGCAACAGAAAGATTTTTTTAAAAGTGGGAAAACCAGGGATATTAACTTAAGGATAACTTGTCTGAAGCGCCTTCGGGAAGAGTTGGTTAAGCGCGAAAAAGATATCGCCAAAGCCATGTATGATGATTTCCGGAAACCGGAATTTGAAACGGTAATGACCGAAACCGGGATCGTACTTAACGAACTGAATCTGGCAATCCGGAAAGTAAAATGCTGGGCAAAATCGCGGTATGTCCGGCCGGTAATGGTAAACTTTCCATCCACAAACCGGATATATAAAGAACCTTATGGAACCGTCCTGATCATTGCTCCATGGAACTACCCTTTTCAACTGGTTTTTTCACCACTCATAGGTGCTATTGCAGCCGGAAATACAGTAGTGATAAAGCCTTCGGAGCATTCAGCCAATACAAGCAGGGTTGTTTCCGAAATAATAGCGACAGTTTTTGATCCCGGCCATGTTACGGTTATTGAGGGTGAAGTGGCCATTTCCACAAGGCTGCTACAGGAACGCTGGGATTATATTTTCTTTACAGGAAGCATTGCTGTTGGCAAAATAGTGGCAAAAGCTGCCGCTGAATATCTAACTCCCACAACACTTGAACTGGGTGGAAAAAATCCATGCATAGTTGATGAAACTGCTGTACTCAAACTAGCTGCAAAACGTATAATATGGGGTAAATTTATCAATTGCGGTCAAACATGTATTGCTCCGGATTATGTGCTGGTTCACGAAAGTGTAAAAGATATGTTTATAGAATATTGCAAAAAAGAAATCTCCCTTACTTACGGCGAAAATGCCCGGCTTTCGCCCGATTATGCCCGGATTATCAATCACAATAATTTCGTGGTGTTGCGTCACAATATAGCAGGCGAAAAGATTCTGACAGGAGGCGTTACCGATGGCAACGACCTTTACATTTCACCAACCCTTCTCGACAATCCAAGCCCTGACAGCCCGATAATGAAAAACGAGATTTTTGGTCCTGTTCTACCGATTATAAGCTATAAAACTGAAGAGGAAATTAATACTTTCATTGGCTTATACGAAAAATCCCTGGCTGTATATGTTTTTTCGAATAACCTGAAATTTATCAGGCGTATCCTTGCCAATCATTCATTCGGAGGAGGCACTGTAAATGACACTTTGGTGCATTTTGCAAATCACCGCCTGCCATTCGGTGGTGTAGGATACAGTGGCTTCGGTGCTTATCACGGCAAGTATTCGTTCAATACTTTTACTTTCAAAAAAGGGATTACCACACGCTATAACTGGCTCGATTTGCCTGTACGGTATGCGCCTTACAGGGATAAAATAAAGACATTGAAGTTTTTTATGAGGTGGTTTTCGTAGTTTTGTTTTAATTCCTTTTTTCATGCTTTTCAATCGAAAAAACTCTTTCTTTTGTATAATCTAAAATTAACCTATACCACAACTACTTCACAGAGACATTCAAATGCGAAAATTATTCAGTTTTTTACTCGTAACCGGTTTATATTTTTTAACCGGCTCCACTTTCGCCCAAAAGGACGTGGTGAACAAAATTATTGAAATCGGCAAAACCGATAATCAAACCATGCAACATCTTGATGTGCTATGCAACCGTTTTGGCGGGCGTTTGGTAGGTTCAGATGCATACGAAAATTCAGCTGAATGGGTAGCTTCGAAATTCAAAGAATGGGGCATGCAGGTACAAATGGACGAAGCCGGTATTGTGCCGGTTGGCTTTGACCGTGGCCCATGGTTCGGAAAACTTTTAGCCGAAAACGGGATGGACCTTCATTTCGCTACCCCTTCCTACACGGCAGGAACAAAAGGATTACAAACCGGGCACGTTCTGCTGGAACCAAAGACCCAGGATGAATTTGACCATATGAAAGGCAGCTTGAAAGGAGCTTGGGTGCTAATTACGGGGGAAAGCGGAGGCTGGCCAATCGATTTTTCAGAAAAAGCCAACCACCGTAAGGATTCGCTGATTGCCTTGAATATTGAAATACGGAAGAAAAACCACGATATAGAACAAGAGAACAAAAAAGCTGTAAATGAAGCTGACAAGAAAGAACTAATCCCTTTGGCTGATGAGCCCGCTTTGTTTTATAAACAGATGAAAGATGCCGGAATTCTTGGAATTATACAATCAGCGCCTGTCCCCATCCGTGTTTTATACGACAGGAAAAATCTCGACAGCATGACGTTTGAAAACCTGCCTGATTTGCCGGATATTAAACTGGACGAGCATCAATATGCCATCATCGAGCAAATGGCGAAAGAGCGCAGAAATTTCTTCCTCGAATTTGATATCCGAAACCATTTTAAAATGGGGCCAATCAAATATTACAATGTTATCGGTATCATTCCCGGTTCAAAATATCCTAATGAATATGTTGTTATGGGCGGGCACCTCGATGCGTATGATGTTGCAACAGGAGGCGTTGATGATGGTTCCGGAGCCACCCCAAGCATGGAAGCAGCCCGTATGATTATGAAAGCCGGCGGAAAACCGAAACGCACAATAATGGTTTGTTTATGGGCCGGCGAAGAGTTCGGTTTACTGGGATCTAAAAGCTGGGTAAAACGAAATCCCGAAAAACTTGCCAGAATTTCGAATATGTTTAACCGCGATGGCGGACCAACGGTTGCCAACAGTTTAAGTGTTCCTGATGCATGGTGGGACGATATGGAAAAAATATGTGAGCCTCTTACCGGAATAAATCCAGATTTCCCGTTTACGCTCAAAAAACTGGATGTGAAACCCCGCCCGAAAGTAGCTGCCGGAACCGATGCCGGTTCGTTTGCTGTTGAAGGTGTTCCAACACTCACTTTCGGTACTGCGGATACCAAAGGTTACAACTTCAGTTATGGCGAGATATGGCATACCGAAAGAGATTTATACAACAAGAGCATTCCTGAATACCAGGACCATACTTCCATTGTTACCGCAATTGTAGTTTTAGGAATTGCAAATCTCGATCACCTTTTGCCAGCCGACGCTTACTACTCGCCGGAAAAGACTAAGTAAACAAATTTAATAAAGCCAATGACCTCCGAAATTCCAAATCCTGAGTTGCAGCTGGCTTTTGACTTTGTCGAGCAAACAAATACCAATCTTTTCCTCACCGGCAAGGCAGGAACGGGTAAGACTACTTTTTTACGAAATCTGAAAACTATTTCGCCCAAACGCATGATTGTGGTTGCTCCAACAGGAGTAGCAGCCATTAATGCCGGTGGCGTGACCATTCACTCGTTTTTCCAGATGCATTTCGGGCCGCATATTCCCGAACAGTCTGCTCAGAAGGAAATTTTTCCGGGTGATTCTCAGAAAAGCGTGTTCGACCGCTCGCAACGCTTCAGCCGTGAGAAGATAAATATTATGAAGAGTCTCGACCTGCTGGTTATTGATGAAATCAGCATGGTAAGAGCCGATTTGCTAGATGCCATAGACGAGGTTTTACGCAGGTTTAAGGATCATTATAAGCCATTCGGTGGCGTTCAGTTGCTGATGATAGGCGATTTACAGCAACTCGCTCCTGTTGCCAAGGACGATGAATGGGATATGCTGCGGCCTTATTACGACACGATTTTCTTTTTCGGGAGCCGTGCTTTACAGAAAACAGCT
>JBBQGD010000058.1:0-17506 GCA_038322655.1 Bacteroidales bacterium
CGTGGTAACGGTTGTATTTAAAGATGGTGTTGATGTGTATTGGGCCAGGCAACAGCTGAGCGAACGACTGAAAGAAGCCGAAGAAGTTATTCCGCCCGGGCTGGCCAAAATTGAGCTCGCTCCGATTTCAACAGGTCTTGGGGAAATTTACCAATATCGCCTTGCTCTGGATAAAGGATATGAGAAAAAATATTCGTTGATGGAACTGCGTACCATTCAGGATTGGGTGATACGCCGCGAAATGCTTGGCACACAAGGCGTGGCGGATATTAACAGTTATGGCGGCTTCGTGAAGCAGTACGAAATTGCAGTGAATCCCGAAAGACTCAGGGCAATGAATCTCACGCTTACCGATATTTTCCAGGCTCTCGAAAAAAACAACGAGAATACCGGCAGTGCTTATATCGATAAGAAACCTGCAGCCTATTTTATCCGCGGTATCGGACTGGTTAAAACACTTGAGGATATTGAAAAGATACGGGTTAAAACCAATTCGTCCGGAATTCCGGTTTTGATACGCGATGTGGCAATGGTTCAGTATGGAAATGCCATCCGTTATGGCGCTCTTGTGGTGGATACCACCGAAGCTGTTGGCGGCGTGGTTATGATGCTGAAAGGTGCTAATGCCCACGAGGTTATTGATAATGTAACAATGCGCATTCAATCGATTCAGAAATCATTACCTGCCGGAATTACGATCGAACCTTACCTGAATCGTTCCGAATTGGTGAGCCGTGCCATAGGCACTGTTTCCCGAAACCTGGTGGAAGGAGCATTGATTGTAATTTTCATCCTTGTTATTTTACTCGGAAATGTCCGGGCCGGGCTGATTGTAGCTTCGGTAATTCCGCTTTCCATGCTGTTTGCCATTTCGATGATGAATCTTTTTGGTGTTTCGGGCAACCTGATGAGCCTGGGAGCAATTGACTTCGGTTTAATAGTAGATGGCGCAGTTATTATTGTCGAAAGTGTTGTTCACCGGATCACGCAAAGTAAACATCATCATGTTGGCGTTAGCAGGCTTACACAGCAGCAGATGGACGAGAGTGTTTTTGATTCAGCTAAACGGATGATGAGTTCGGCTACTTTCGGACAAATCATCATCCTTATCGTTTATATCCCGATTATGGCGTTGGTAGGTATCGAAGGAAAAATGTTTCAGCCCATGGCTCAGGTAGTTGCGTTTGCGCTGATAGGTGCAGCTATACTTTCACTTACCTATGTTCCGCTGGCTTCAGCATTGTTCCTAAGTAAAAATACCGTTCATAAACGAAATTTTTCGGATAATCTGATGGATAAGTTTCATAAAGGCTTTAACCCTGTAATAAATTTTGCACTCGGGCATAAATTGCTTGTTTCAGTTTCGGCAGTTTTTTTGTTCATATTTAGTTTATTTGTTTTCAATAACTTAGGTGGTGAATTTATTCCCCAGCTTGAAGAAGGCGACCTGGCAGCAGGAGTAATAACCTTACAGGGCAGTTCATTGAGTAATACGGTTGAAACTGTAGTTACAGCCAATAAAATCCTACTTGAAAATTTTCCTGAAATAAAGCATACGGTTTGTAAAATCGGGGCCGGCGAAATCCCTACGGATCCGACACCCATGGAGACAGGCGATTACATTATCACTCTCAAAGATAAAAGCGAGTGGACTTCGGCCAAAACCCGTGAAGAACTGGTTGCGAAAATGGAAGAAAAACTTATTGTTCTGGCTGGTGTGAAATTTGAGTTCCAGCAGCCAATACAGATGCGATTCAACGAGTTACTTTCAGGATCGAGGCAGGATATTGCACTGAAAATATTTGGCGATGACCTGAATACGTTGTCAGGAATTGCTTCGGATGCTGAAAAGATAATCCAGGGAATTGAAGGCGTTGCAGATCTCAATGTGGAAAAAATTACCGGGCTGGCGCAGGTTCAGGTTGAATTTAACCGCGATCGGCTGGCACAATACGGGATTTCAATTGATGATGCAAACCAGGTTTTGCGGGCTGCTTTTGCAGGAAGCGAGGCGGGAGTTGTATATGATGATGAAAAACGATTTGGCCTAGTAGTTCGCCTGGATGAAGACTATAGGAAAAGTCTGGATGATGTAAAAAACCTTTCGGTTGCTTTGCCAAACGGTTCCCAGATCACATTTGAACAAATTGCTGATATCTCCATAAAATCAGGGCCTGCGCAGGTTTCGCGGGAGGATACCAAACGTCGCATAACAGTTGGTTTTAATGTGCGTAACCGCGATATCGAAAGCGTTATTGATGAGGTTACAGCTAAAATAGATAAGCAGGTTAAACTTCCGACCGGCTATTATTTGTCCTATGGCGGACAGTTTCAAAATCTGCGGGCAGCCAAAAACAGGCTTGCCATTGCGGTGCCTGTAGCACTTCTGCTGATTTTCGTTTTACTTTATTTCACTTTTCACTCTGTAAAACAATCGTTGCTGATATATTCGGCGGTGCCCCTGGCAGCCATTGGAGGAATATTTGCCCTTTATTTACGCGGAATGAATTTTTCGATTTCGGCAGGCGTCGGATTTATAGCTTTGTTTGGGGTAGCCGTTCTGAATGGAATTGTTTTGATAGCCGAATTTAACCGCCTCGAAAAAGAAGGAATTACGGATATAACTGAAAGGGTAAAGAAAGGTCTTCACACCCGTTTACGACCGGTAATCATGACTGCTGCAGTGGCATCAATGGGTTTCCTTCCTATGGCATTGTCAACATCTGCCGGAGCAGAAGTTCAAAAACCTTTAGCTACGGTTGTAATTGGAGGACTTATAACAGCCACGATTCTCACCCTGGTTATCTTGCCGGTTTTCTACATCATTTTCTCGTCGCGTAAATTCAAATTTTCAATGAAAAAGAAGCCGGTAAACACGATCATAACGCTGTTGCTTTTATTTATAAGCACTTCATTTATAAACACCGCCAAGGCGCAGAGTCCAAAAACGATCAGGTTAAATGATGCCATTCAGCTCGCCCTGGACAGTAATCTTTCCATACGTTCATCCGTTTATTCACTCGAAGCTCAAAAAGCGTTGAAAGGCTCATCCTGGGATATTCCTAAAACTGCGGTAGAAGCGCAATATGGTCAATTCAATTCCAACAGTAACGATAACAGCTATACTGTTTCGCAAACAATGGCTTTCCCTACCGTATACAGCAAGCAGGGAAAACTGGCTGCCGCCGGTATTAAAAGCAGCGAATGGGAATTGAAAGTTTCACAACTTGAAATCGCCACACAAGTTAAGCAGGTATACTGGCAAATGGCTTACCTGGTGGGGAAGCAGAAAATGCTTGTATACCAGGACAGCTTGTTTTCAGGATTTCTGCGGGCTGCTGAATTACGCGCTAAAGCGGGTGAGACGAATAAACTGGAAATGATAACCGCCCGTTCACAAAGTTTTGAAATTAAGAACCAGCTCCAGCAAGTTTCGTCGGATGTAGTAATAACTTCACGAAGACTTCAGAATATCCTGAACACATCGGAACCGTTTCTTCCGGAGGATACACTTTCGAAACTGCAGCTCCTGCTTCTGTTGCCCGATTCGCTGACTGTTACCAAAAACCCTTCCCTGGGATTTATACAGCAACAGGTTGAAGTTTCAGGAGCTGAGCAAAAACTGGAGCAAAGCCGGGCTTTGCCCGATATTACTTTAGGGTATTTCAGCCAGACAATGCTTGGAACCCAGGATGTAAATTCAGTTCCCCGGACTTTTGGTCCCGGTGATCGTTTTAACGGTTTCCAGGCCGGAATTACGATTCCTCTGTGGTACAAGCCTTATTCATCCAAAGCAAAATCAGCCGGTATCAGGCAGGATGTAGCCCGTACAAACGCGGAAAATTATTCGAAGACACTGAACTCTGAATATGCCTCCCTGATCGACGAATACAACAAATACAGTAAAAGTGTCGACTTTTATGAAAAGCAGGCAATTCCCGAAGCAGACTACATTATCGAACAATCAGGCCGAAGCTATAAAGCAGGCGCCATGGATTACCTCGAATATATTCTGAGTCTTAACCGAGCACTCTCCATCAGGCAAAACTACCTGGATGCTCTCAGCAACTACATACAAACCATTATCAACATCGAATACATTTCAGGCAAAACATTGTAAATCATCAATTATGAAAAAATATAATTTCAAATCCTTACTTATCCTTCTGATTCTTTCACTATCCATACTCTCATGCAATAAGGGGAAGAATACTGTTGAAGTGAAGGAAGCGGAAGTCCTGCCGGAAGATATCGTTGAATTACGCGACGACCAGGCCAGACTTGCTAATATCGAAACCGGAACAATTGAACTGCGTTCACTCAACGGAACGCTCAAAGTGAGCGGGCTTGTGACGGTTGCACCACAAAACATGGCTACAGTCAGCATGCCTATGGGTGGATTCGTGAAAAGCATTGCCCTTATGCCGGGAAATTCAGTACGCAAAGGCCAGACACTTGCAATGCTTGAAAACCAGGATTTTGTTGATATTCAGCAAAATTATCTTGAAGCTAAAAACAAGCTCGAATTTGCTGAAGCTGATTATAAAAGGCATTCGGATCTTTATAAAGACGATGTGTATTCGCAGCAAAATCTCCAACAGGTTACGACCGATTACAAAAACCTGAAAGCCCAGGTTAGAGCGCTGGAGCAGAAACTTGCACTTATCGGAATCAACCCTTCAAATCTTACCGAAGATAATATTTCCCGCTCTATTGCGGTGACTTCTCCTATTTCCGGATTTATACAAGCTGTAAATACCAATATCGGAAAATTTGTTGCCCCTACAGATATTCTTTTCGAGATAGTTAACAGCGATAAACTCCTGATTGAACTGACTTTGTTCGAAAAAGATGCCGATAAGGTTGCTACAGGTCAGAAAATCAGGTTCTTTATCAACAACGAAACCGAACAGCACGAAGCTGTAATTTATCAGACCGGCCGATCGATAAATTCCGACAGAACGTATAAAGTGTACGCAAGTGTTACCGGGGTTTGCAAAAACATCATCCCCGGCATGTACGTAAATGCGTTAATCGAAGCTAACGGTATGCAGGTTGCATCATTGCCATCTGAATCTGTTGTAAGCTTTGATGATAAAGATTACATCTTTGTCTTTGATAAAAACAAGGAAGAAGGCGGAAAGCCTTTTACTGAATACCGTATGATTGAAATCCATAAAGGAGTAACCGACAACGGATTTACTGAAATCAGTCTTCCGGAAGGATTCGATATAAAAACAGCGAAAGTTGTAATAAAGGGAGCTTACAACCTGCTTTCGGCTAGGAAAAACGCAGGTGAAATGAGCTGCTAAAACTTGAATACATGCAGAAAGGCGAGTTAGAATTTTGAGTAACGTTTTTCAAAATCCTATTATATGTTTAAGATTTGTCTAAGATTTTTTCAGACTAGTCATATCTTTGTGTTAGGAAAGGAATCATATATTTTTTAATTCCTAAAATCAAATCAAATGAAAGCTAAAATCTCAATATTAGTTGTTATTCTGGCTCTTTCGATGGCAAGCGGATTTGCACAGGAGAAAAGCAAAAAGCAAATAAAGGAAGATAAAAAGATCGAAAAGCAAAAACAAATTGATTCTTTGGTAAATGCCAAAACATTTGATTTTGTAGGAAGAACAGCCTTGCCAACGGGCTACAAAGCAGTAAACCTCACAACCACCGTAAACTATGTAAAATTTCAACCAAATCTGATTGACAGCTATATGCCTTTTTATGGCCGGGCTTATAGCGGTGTTGGTTATGGGGGTGATGAAGGATTGAAATTTTCCGGAAAACCAGAAGAATTCACCGTTACAAAAGGAAAGAAAAATTTCCAGGTTAGTGCAACGGTTAAAGGAGAAAAAGATAATTTCAGGCTCTCATTAACAGTGAGTTTCGAAGGGAGCGCAACGCTTACCATTACCAGCAATAACCGTAGTGCGATTTCATATTCCGGTGAAATTATAGCTCCGGAGACGAAAAAAGAAAAGAAATAGATAGTAAACATCTGCATAGAAACATGAACAACTTCTATCCTGAGGTTGTTTCTTTTTAGAAAAGAGAAAGTTGGTTATACATGCTTTTTGCGGCATAAGTATTTAGTGTAGCTAGGGAAACTCATCATTTTATGTAAAAATGCTCCTTTTCTTTAATTTTCAGACATAGTTTGCATAAGTCAATCTTCAATGCGCCGTTCTCTCCTTCGGGGCCGTGGGTGCATGGAAAAACTCATTCTTAACTCGTTTTCTTATACGTACTGATTAACCAATTTAATAAGGCTCTAGTTTAGTTTGGAGTTGCAAACTTGGTGAATCCTTCGTGTTTTTATGCCTCAGTGGTAATTTTTCTTCAAGCACAAAGGCTCTAAGTCTCTAAGAATCACTAAATCACTTTGCAATGCTATTTTAAAAAGAGCCATTAATAATTTAAATTTTTACACAATACAGCCTGATTAAGTCATAAATTAGCCTTTTGAAATCAAAATTGTAAATCAGAATTAAATTAAGATCAATAAAACTCAGAAGTCAACCAAAATCTTTATTAAGATAATCAAATTGATACTACGTATTTCAATAAACAAATAAAAACTTACAAACGTTAAGTCAAATTTCAATCCGCATCATTTCTGTTATTGAATAGTCAAATTTCAATCCGCATCATTTCTGTTATTGAATAGCATTCAACTCAAAACCATTTCCTCATGAAAAAAATTATCGTTACAATTATTTTCTGTACTTTTTTTGTGACTTCCGTCTTTAGCCAGTCAAAAACCTATGTTACATCCGGATTTGAAATCATATTTTCAGAAGCTAACATCATCGATGCAAAAAACCTGGAAGCAACATCTACATTACGCTTTGCCCCTGTTATCAATCCTCAGAGCATGTTTAATGTCGATATAAGAAGGAATATAGGCATATTTACCGGCCTGGCAATTCGCAACGTTGGCTATATATATGATAAATACAGCACAGTTCTTCCTGACGGTGTAAATGAACCTATTAAGAAGAAATTCCGCACATATAACCTTGGCATCCCGATTGGTTTAAAGCTTGGCGACCTCAACGGATTGTTTATTTACGGAGGGTACGAAATTGAATTTCCTTTTGTTTACAAAGAAAAAACATATAATACAGCCGGTGAAAAGACCAACACTGATGTATTTTGGTTTAGCAACAGGACGGGAAAAAGACAGCAGAGCTGGATGGTAGGCATACAAATGTCGCGCGGCCTTAACCTGAAATTTAAATATTATTTCACTGAATTCCATAACCAGGACTTTACAGTAAACAACGTGCAACCATATTCAGGGTTGAATTCTAAGATATGGTACCTCTCATTAACTGCTAACCTTTTCAAAAACACTGAATTCAGCGCATGGAATAGATAAAATTAATTAAAGCATCAATCTTTGCTTTTCAGCGATAATATATAATTGTAAAATTGTAAAGAATCAAATAATTTGTTGATTATTGATAGTAACGAATTTAGCAACAAGCAATTGAATAGCAATGAGCTACATTACTCATCCGGAAAAAGATCAGGAGAATCATTCAACCTAATCTGCCGGTGAAATTAATGAGGAAACAGTGAAAACGCAGGAATCAATTTTCTTCTGTATCGATCCAAACAATAAAAAGCTTATAGCCAATTGAAAGAACTATCGCACCGAGAAACAAACCAATAAACCCGGTTGTAATAAAACCACCAATTGCTCCTAAAAAAATTACCAGCATTGGTACCGGCGCTCCCATTCCCATCAGGATCGGTCTTAAAATATTATCCGAAAGCGTTACAGGAATCATCCAGATTGCCAGCAAAGTTGCAGTCAAAGTATCTGTTACAAAAAACATATAAATTGCAATAGGAATAGCCACCGGACCTACACCCACCTGTATGATTGCAAAAAACAAACTTACAACCGTCCATAAACCTGCATAAGGAACACCGGCAAGAAAAAATCCTATACCGGCTAGTAATGCCTGTATAAAAGCTACTCCTAATACACCTTTAAATACACTCCTTATAGTTCCTACCGAAAGATTAACAAGGTTTTCTCCATTCTTTCCTGACAATTTTTTAAATATTTTCAGCATTGATTTGCCTATTGACTCGGAATAAACCAGGAATGCACCTGCGATAAATATAGATGCTACAAATTCTACAACACCTTGCCCGATTGAGGCAAGAGATTTAAATATCCAGGTACCGGCAGTACCCACCTCATCTTTATATTGCATTGCAGCTGCATGCAGGTTTTGGGATGCCTGTTGCCATAATGCGACAATCGGATTAAAAACAGAAGGCCAGTTTTTTACGCTTTCACCAGGCGGGGGTATTAATGGCTGCCCCTGACTGTGCAATAAACGGATGTGTTCAATGCCTTTATAAAGTGACTGCCCGATCATCCAACTAGGTACCATCAATATACTAAGCATAAGGATTGTTATAATGATTGAAGCAATTAATTTCCGTCCATGTAACAATTTTACCAGGTAACTATAAGCAGGATGAACCGCAACAGCTATAACGGTTCCCCATAGTAAAATAGTGACAAACGGTCTTAATATATCAATACACCAGGCAATAAGCAAATAAAGTATGACCAAACGGATGAGAAGGTCAACTATTTTTTCGAAATTATAATTACCAAGTCTGTTGCTGGCCGGTTCCATAAAAAGTTCAACTAAAAGGGTTCATGCAAATATAAATATTTTACTGTTGAAATTTATCCTGTGCCTTGGAACAAAGTAAACTTATATAACCAGGTTTAAGCTGTTAATTAAATAACCAATACATAACTGTCATTTTGAATTTGCATTGCGCTTTCAGAAAAATACTACTAATAGCTTTATCTGCTAATTTATATTCTTACTATATTCTGAAGTAAATTTTCAAAGTCGCCTGGCCTCCTTTTATTTATCTTTGCAGCTCAAAAACAAGCAACAGAGAATTTTTTATGGATTTCGCACCTACCGAATACACATTGCAATCATTGGTTACAGGTAAACTTTTTAATGATACCGGCTGGCTGCTTGATGCACCCGACCAGAAAATATCGGGATTAATCAGGGCAATCTACAAACACAAACAGATACATCCCAAGGACATGTCCTACGGCATTTATCGTTTTGCTGACTGGTTGCCGGTAAGCAGAATGTTGCAAGGATCTTCGGCACCAATCACCTATAAAAGTTCGGGACTTGCCGCGCACCTGGGATTGAAAAATCTGTACATAACTTTCAGCGGCTACTGGCCCGAAAAAGGTGCGTTGATGACAACCTGCTCTTTTAAAGAAACTGAAGCTTATTCAGTTTGCGGAAGATTGAATCCTTCGGAGAAGAAAGTGCTGGTAGTTGCGTCAGCAGGCAACACGGCAAGAGCTTTTGCCAAAGTGTGTTCTGACAATAATATCCCTTTGCTGTTATGCGTTCCCGAAGATAACCTGGATGCTCTGTGGTTTGAAAAGCCACTGAATGATTGTGTTAAACTGATTGCTTCACGTAAAGGAAGTGATTATTTCGATGCAATATACCTTTCAAACCTGGCTTGCGAATGCGAAGGATTTATTGCCGAAGGCGGAGCCAAAAATGTTGCACGTCGTGATGGTATGGGAACTACAATGCTTTCGGCCACAACCCATATAGGCAAAATCCCTGATTATTATTTCCAGGCAATCGGAAGCGGAACCGGTGCTATTGCAGCCTGGGAAGCTAACCTGCGCCTCATTGCTGACGGACGTTTTGGAAATAAATTGATGAAACTGATGGTATCACAAAACCATCCTTTTGTACCTATAATGAATGCATGGAATGCCAATTCGCGCGATATGCTTGCTTTTGACCATGATACAGCCCGGAAAGAAGTTGAAATCATTGATGCTAAAGTTCTTTCGAACCGGAAGCCACCTTATGCTCCTGCAGGCGGGTTGTTTGATGCTCTCACTGAATCAAAAGGCGAAGTGGTATCTGCTACCAATGAAGAAGCAAGGCTGGCATCCGATCTTTTCCTTAAACTCGAAGGCAATGATATCCATCCGGCGGCAGCCATAGCTTGTGCATCCCTGGTAAATGCAGTAAAAGAAGGCAAAATTGAACCCGAATCAGTTGTAATGCTGAATATTACAGGAGGTGGCGAGGATCGTTTCATGAGTGGCAAGGAACTGCATTACCTTAGCCCGGTCAAAGTTTTTGATATTAATCCTTCTCTTAAAGATGTTAAAATGTCATTAAAACAAATATTTGGTTAAATGAACAGCTAAGTAGTTGGAATAATCGCCGGTGCATTATCAAGTACCACTTTTCTGCCGCAGGTTATAAAAACCTGGAAATCGAAATCCGTAAAGTATGTTTCATTTAATATGTTTCTGATTGCCGCTGTTAGCGCATCACTTTGGCTGATTTATGGCATTTTAATTCATTGTATTTCGATTATAGGCACCAATATCGTTGTAGTTTTCTTTTCACTGGTCACGCTAACGCTGAACATTAAAAACAGGGTTAAAAAGGAACGCGTTTAGTAAATTAAACAGCTATACTCCCAGGCTCTTTCTTGTTCATTTCAATAAATGTTTCAGTTGTTCTGTGACTATCCAAAGTTAACCGACTATTATCTCAAACCCGTTGCATATTATTTGAACTTTTACATGGTAAAAGCGTTTAGATATAATAATTTCTATAATTAAAATCATTTTGCTAATAAACCTTTTAAAATGAAAACAGTAATAGTGTGGTTAGTCCTTTTTGCAGCTACTGCAGTACCAACAATGTCGTTTATGGAACCAAACAAAGTTTCGCCTAAGTTAAAAGAAGAAGTAGTAACGTATACTGCTGATGGTATCAACTACAAAGGATATGTTGCATATGATGAAAGCAAAACCGGCAAACGTCCGGCGATCCTGGTTGTTCCTGAATGGTGGGGTCTTAATGATTACCCCAAATACAGGGTGCGTGAACTGGCTAAACTCGGATATATTGCGATGGCAGCAGATATGTTTAGTGATGGCAAAATCGCCGTTAATCCCCAGGAAGCACAGGAATACACAAAGCCTTTTTACTCTGATCCTAACCTGGCAAAAACAAGGATAGATGCTGCCTTAGAGAAATTGAAAACATTTCCTGAAACTGATGTAAAAAACATGGCTGCTATTGGCTATTGTTTTGGCGGTAGTTGTGTTTTGAATGCTGCTAAACTTGGAGCTGACCTCAAAGGGGTTGTAAGTTTTCATGGTGGGCTTGCAGGTGCACCTGCAAACAAGAAACTTCTGAAAGCAAAAATACTGGTTTGCAACGGTGCTGCCGATAAATTTGTTTCGGAACAAAGTATTGTTGATTTCAGGCATGGTTTGGATTCCATTGGAGCTGATTACACCTTTAAATCCTATGCCGATGCAACCCACGCATTCACTAATCCCGCATCTACCGAAAACGGGAAGAAATTCAATATGCCTATCGAATATAATGAAGCCGCTGATAAAGCCTCATGGAATGACATGAAGGAGTTTTTCGCTTCACTTTTCAAATAACAATATCGGTTATTTAGTCAAAGTGTAGTTCGACCTTGCTGATAGTTCTGAATCACATTTTTTTAAAATTATAATAAGCATTTTGAACAACTTATTTGCTTGAACAAAAGAGCCCTTGAATATCTCAAAGGCTCTTTTGTTTATTTCTGCTGACAGCTATTTCATGTTGTGAAATACATTAATAACATCATCATCCTCTTCCATTTTTTCAATCAGTTTCTCAACATCCGCCTGTTGTTCCTCGTTTAATTCCTTGGTATCATTCGGAATACGCTCGAATGCAAATGTTTTGATCTCAAATTTATTGTCTTCAAGGTATTTCTGTATAGATCCGAAGTTATGAAAATCGGCATACAGCACTATTTCGCCTTCATCCACAAAAATTTCATCCAAACCGAAATCAATCAATTCGAGTTCAAGCTCTTCGATGTCAATACCTTCTTTCTCCGCTACTTTAAAAGTACATTTCCGGTCGAACAGGAAATCCGACATTCCGGTTGTACCCAAACTACCACCATATTTATTGAAATACATCCGCACATTAGCCACTGTACGAACAGGGTTATCAGTAGCCGTTTCAACAACAACAGCCACGCCATGAGGCGCATACCCTTCGTAAACAACTTCCTTATAATCCGACGAATCCTTTGAAACAGCACGTTTTATTGCACGATCAATATTATCCTTCGGCATATTTTCACTCTTGGCTGTCTGAATAAGCAAGCGTAACCGTGAGTTACTGGCAGGATCAGGCCCGCCGGACTTAACTGACATTTCGATATCCTTACCTAGCCGGGTAAAAACCCTGGCCATATTTCCCCACCGTTTCATTTTACGTGCCTTGCGGAATTCAAATGCTCTTCCCATAAACAGATTCTATATTGTTGTTCACTTAGTTTTCAGGCGGCAAAAATACTCCGATTCCGGTAATTATAAAACTTATTGTGTAGTTTTCATTCCGGTGAAAGAATAAAAAAGCCCCGCTACAATAGAGTAAAACGGGGCTTCAAACTCTGGTTAGTTGATATTATTTAACAATGCGCATTTTGTAGAACGAACGGTATACAAAATACAATGCTACTAAAAAGAAAACTCCGCCAACGTATGGTGCCACTGAATAGAAACTATCAGAGATAGCAATTTCCATTGCCAGCAATCCGAACAACGTGGTGAATTTGATAATCGGATTCAATGCAACTGAAGAAGTATCCTTGAAAGGATCGCCAACGGTATCACCTACAATCGAAGCTTCGTGCAAAGCAGTTCCTTTTTCGCGAAGGTCAACTTCTACAACTTTTTTGGCATTGTCCCAAGCACCGCCGGCATTAGCCATAAAGAGCGCCTGGAAAAGTCCGAAAACAGCAATGGAAATCAAATAACTTACAAAAAATGAAGCTGCAGCGTACATATGTGTTGGAGTTGTAGCTGACATATCACGATATCCGGCGAAGAATGCAAAAGCCAGCGCAAATGAGAAAATAGCAATGAAAATATTGAACATCCCTGTCTGGGCATATTGTGTACATATCTTCACAACTTCTTTGGATGTTTCAATTGAAGCGCTGCTGTCAGCACCTTCATCCAGATGGATATTCTTCTTGATATACTCAACGGCACGGTAAGCACCTGTTGTTACAGCCTGTATTGAAGCACCGGTAAACCAGTAAATAACTGAACCACCAGCCAGGAAACCAAGTATGGTATATGGATTAAGCACGTTGAGAATAGCTTCAGGTTCAATATTAAATTTATTCCTGATCAGCAGGATAAGCGAAAATATCATGGTAGTAGCTCCAACTACAGCAGTACCGATAAGTACCGGTTTTGCAGTAGCCTTAAATGTATTTCCGGCTCCGTCGTTCGCTTCGAGGAAATGTTTTGCATTTTCGAAATCGGGTTTGAACCCAAAGTCTCTTTCAATTTCCTGGGCTGCATTAGGGTTTTCCTCGATAAGCGAAAGCTCATAAATACTTTGTGCATTATCGGTAACAGGGCCATAACTGTCGACAGCAATAGTTACAGGTCCCATTCCAAGGAAACCAAAAGCAACGAGGCCAAAGGCAAAAATAGACGGATAAATCATGAGTGTATCAAGACCGTGTGTTGATGCAAAATAGGCTACAAACATCAGGAACAGAAAAACCATTCCCTGCCAGAAAGCGCTGAAGTTACCGGCAACCAAACCTGAAAGAATATTGAGCGATGCTCCGCCTTCGCGCGATGCAGTTACAATTTCGTTAACGTGATCTGATTTAGGACTGGTGAAAATCTTGGTAAATTCAGGAATAAGTGCTGCCCCTAGAGTTCCGCAACTGATAATGATCGATAAAGTTAGCCACAGGTTATTGGGCAGGTCGCCAAGCATTATATAACTTACTGCAAAAGTTACAATGATAGATAGAATGGAAGTAACCCAAACCAAGGTTGTCAGAGGTTTTTCAAAATCCAGATCAACTGCATCACGGTATTTTGCATTTGTATAAAGCTTATTAATGTAGAATGCTGCTATGGAAGTAATAACCATCAGAATACGCATAAGGAAAATCCAGGTAAGCAATAAGGTTTGATCAGCAACCTGCATAACAGCAAGCACAATAAAGCTAATAAGAGCAACACCTGTAACTCCGTAAGTTTCGAAACCATCGGCTGTAGGTCCAACGCTATCACCTGCATTATCACCGGTACAATCGGCAATTACACCCGGATTACGGGGATCATCTTCCTTAATTTTGAAAACCACTTTCATCAGGTCACTACCAATGTCGGCAATCTTGGTAAAAATACCGCCGGCAATACGTAATGCTGAAGCGCCCAATGACTCACCAATTGCAAATCCGATAAAACTGGCACCGGCAAATTCGCGGGGGATGAATAATAAAATAATAAGCATCATGATAAGCTCAACACTTACGAGTAAAACTCCGATACTCATACCGGCATCGAGAGGGATATTCAGCAATTTTAACGGCTTGCGTTCCAACGAAGCAAAAGCCATACGGCTGTTAGCCAGTGTATTCATCCGAATGCCGAACCAGGCTACACCATAAGAACCAAGAATACCTACCACAGTCCACGAAAGGATTAGCAATACGCCCCCAAAACCCATTTCCTGCAGGTATCCGAAATAAAAAGAGATACACGCTGCGATGAAAACAAACAGAATGATGAGGAATTTTCCTTGCTGAATCAGGTATGTCTTGCAAGTTTCGAAGATTATGTGAGCAACATCAAGCATACTCTTGTGTGCTTTAAGCTTTTTTACCGTAGTAAACTGGTAAAATCCAAAGAGTAATCCCAGGATACAAATCAGAAATCCGAACAACAGTAAGTTGTTCTGATCAAGCGAGAGGCTGGGGATTTTAAGGTCAGCCTCACTGGCTAACACAGGGAAAGCCGCCAATACGAAGGCAAGCAGTGCGATAATTCTCTTCATAAACATGGATTATTGGTTAGTTAAAATATAATTTCAGGTGCGTCAAATGTAGGAAAGATTCAATTTAAAGCCTAAAAAAGTTGAAATGTATTGAAAAAAGCAATTCTTCATCACTACTAAGTATTTAAGGAATTCTAATCTCATCAGGAATTTCATTTTCTCGTTTTCCAATTTCCTCATTTCCAGTTTCCAGTTTCCAGTTTCCAGTTTCCTGATTCCTTTTCTATTTAGTAGCAATAACAAACAGATCGAAACAATTTTCGGTGGTATCTTTGAGGAAGAAATCGGAAAGTGAAACCATGTTCACAATTTCAGTGTTACCTTCAAGCAATTTACGGCGGTTCAGCCTGTTCATTATGTCATAGGGTACCTGCAACAGCCTGCGGGGAAGCCTGTATTGCAGGTTTAAGAGATCAAACCTTGTAAAGCGTTGTACAGAAACTTTATTTCTTTCATGGTAATCCATAACAACCGGACTCCCAAATACCCCTTTCACTTCAACTTTATTAAAACTCTTCCTGGTAATTGCAGCAAGTTCATCAGCAGTGTATTCGCGGATGTGCCATGGGTTTCGGGATAGCGACATAGGCCTGTTTGGAGTTGTAAGCATCAGGATACCTCCGGGTTTAAGTACCCGGTGTATTTCCTTTATAAAAGTTTTATCATCCTGAATGTGTTCAATAACCTGGAAAGTAACAGCAAAATCAAAAGTATTATCATCAATACCGTTTAAAGAAGGCAATAACTGTTTGCGAAATTCAACATTGGAGTGGCCCGAAATATCAGTATCAAATTTATCAACAGCCAAGTAGTGTTGCGCCAGCGGAGCAAGTATCTGAATACCATACCCTTCGCCACTTCCTAATTCAATAATATTGCCATTTACCAGTTCCGATGCTGCCTTATAGGCATAAAGGCATCGGTTATAAATTACCTGTTCGGAAGGATCATGCCCGGAACTACGTTCGGCTGTTTGCATTTAATATAATTAAAAATGAAAGTGCAAAGGTAATAGAAATGAAATAATGTCCGGATCAGAAATTAATTGATTTAGGAATTGGATGTATTCCCAAATTCTGCCAATTCAGATACCGACAAGCAAAAATTTATATTCAAATAATAACATCTCTTTGGCAATCGTACTATTTTAATTATTATTTTTGTACAACAAATTAACCCAATGACCAATTTTGAACATACGCTTACAAATAATTGGTGGCGCCGATGGCTAATGCACATCGTAGCGTAATCCCGGGTATATAAAGAAATAATATAAAATACTCAATTGAAGGGCACATCGTTACGATGTGCCTTTTTCGTTTTCAATCCTTTCATTTTCTAATTCAACACTTTCATTTTATGCAAAACAACAAACGTAACATTGTGCTATTACCTGAAGAAATGCCAACTAAATGGTATAATATTGCTGCCGATCTTGGCGGAAAAATGCTGCCGCCGCTGCATCCGGGTACACTTAAACCTATTGATGGTGCTTCGATGAGCGCAATTTTCCCCGAAGAACTGATTCGCCAGGAAATGTCGACTGAACGATTTATAAGCATTCCTGATGAAGTTCGTGAGCTTTACAGTATGTTCAGGCCATCACCTCTCTACAGGGCAACCAACCTGGAAAAATTGCTGGGAACTCCTGCCAAAATTTATTACAAATACGAAGGTGTAAGCCCTGCCGGTTCACACAAAACAAATACTGCAATTCCCCAAGCTTATTTCAATAAAATGGAAGGCATCAAAAAAATCACAACCGAAACAGGTGCCGGGCAATGGGAAAGTGCACTTGGTTTTGCGTGCAATCATTTTGGGATTGATTTACAAGTCTTTATGGTAAAAGTGAGTTTCGACCAAAAACCGTACCGCAAAATGCTTATGAACCTCTGGAATGCAAGGGTTGAAGCATCACCAAGCATGACTACTCAAGCCGGGCGCGATATACTTGCTAAGTTTCCCAATAGTCCGGGAAGCCTGGGAATTGCCATCAGCGAAGCGATGGAATTAGCTGTAGCTGATCCCGGAACAAAATATTCACTTGGAAGTGTATTAAACCATGTGTTACTGCATCAAACCATTATAGGTCTTGAGGCCGAGAAGCAATTTGAAAAAATAGGCGATTATCCCGATATTGTTATAGGATGTTTAGGCGGAGGATCAAATTTTGCAGGAATTTCTTTCCCTTTCATTAGGCATAATCTCGATGGCAAAAAGAAAACAAGGTTTATATCTGTTGAACCTTCTTCCTGTCCGAAACTGACTAAAGGAAAATTCAGGTACGATTTCGGCGATGTGGCAGGTATGACTCCTCTCCTACCCATGCATACGCTTGGCCACGAGTTTATTCCGCCCGGAATTCATGCCGGCGGGTTACGTTATCATGGCGCGGCTCCGCTTGTAAGTGCATTGGTTAACGAAGGAATTGTTGAACCGTTGGCTATTCATCAGCTGGAATGTTTTGAAGCAGGAATAAAATTTGCACAAACTGAAGGTATTCTTGCGGCACCTGAAACCACACATGCTATAGCTGCCACCATCAGGGAAGC
>JBBQGD010000059.1:0-17191 GCA_038322655.1 Bacteroidales bacterium
TTATTCGCTTCCTGAAGCATCGTTTTAAAAAGTTCAAACGATTCCAGTTTGTAGATAAGCAAAGGGTCTTTTTGCTCATAACTGGCCGACTGAACACTCTGACGAAGTTCGTCCATTTCACGAAGATGCTCTTTCCAGGCATCATCTATCACGCCAAGTGTAATACCTTTTTCAATAGCCAGAGCCACTTCCATCCCTTTATCTTCATAAGCCCTTTTGAGGTTAGCGGCTACCTGCATTGTTTTAATACCATCAGTAATCGGAATGGCAATGAACAGGTATCGTGGATTATTTTCGTAAACATCTCTGACAACCGGGTATGCTAATTCAGCAATCCGCTTCGATTTATTATGATAGTTCTGGTAAATATGATGGAAAAGTGTATCGGTAAGCTTCTCTTTGTTGCCTTGCATGAAAGCTTTTTCTTCAAAAGGACATTCAGCAGCAAATGTGGACAGAAGTTCGAGTTTGAGTCCTTCAAAATCACCGCTATCCTGGTAATCGGAAACATAATTATCACACAGGTCATAAATCATATTTGAAATATCTAGTGCAAGGCGTTCGCCATAAAGAGCCTGGCGGCGTTTGCCATAGATAACTTCCCTCTGTGCATTCATAACATCATCATACTCAAGCAAACGTTTACGTATGCCAAAGTTATTTTCTTCCACTTTCTTTTGAGCACGTTCGATACTCTTGGTAATCATACGATGCTGGATCACTTCACCTTCTTTCAGCCCAAGACGATCCATGATTCCGGCAATACCTTCGGATCCGAACATACGCATCAGGTCATCTTCGAGTGAAACAAAGAACTGGGAACTTCCCGGGTCACCCTGGCGACCGGCACGTCCGCGTAACTGCCTGTCAACACGGCGCGACTCATGTCGCTCAGTTCCGATAATTGCCAAACCTCCTGCCTCCTTAACTCCCGGTCCAAGTTTTATATCCGTACCACGACCTGCCATGTTGGTAGCAATGGTAACAGTTCGTGTTAATCCTGCTTCGGCAACAATTTGCGCTTCACGCTGGTGTAACTTGGCGTTGAGCACATTATGAGGAATACGGTCGCGGGTAAGCATACGACTAAGCAATTCTGAAATTTCAACGGATGTTGTACCAACCAGTACCGGTCGGCCTTTTTCGACAAGCGATTTGATCTCAATGATAACGGCATTAAATTTTTCGCGCTTTGTCTTATAAACAAGATCCTCATTATCAGCACGGATAATCGGACGGTTGGTAGGAATAACAACCACATCCAGTTTATAAATATCCCAAAACTCACCGGCTTCCGTTTCAGCAGTTCCAGTCATACCGGCAAGTTTGCGGTACATACGGAAATAATTCTGCAGAGTAACAGTGGCATACGTTTGGGTAGCAGCTTCAATCTTTACATTTTCCTTTGCTTCAATAGCCTGGTGTAATCCATCGCTGTAACGGCGTCCTTCAAGTATACGGCCGGTTTGCTCATCAACGATTTTAACTTTGTTATCCATTACCACATATTCCACATCTATTTCAAACAAGGCATATGCTTTCAATAACTGGTTTACAGTATGGATACGTTCTGATTTTACGGCATAATCACGTAAAAGCTCAGCTTTTTGTTCCACTTTTTCTTTATCTGCCAGTTGGCTTCGCTCCATTTCAGCAATCTCGGCGCCTACGTCAGGGAGGATATAAAATTTAGGATCATCGTACGATTTGGTGATTAGGTCGATACCTTTATCTGTAAGTTCAATGGTATTATTTTTTTCGTCAATCACAAAAAACAACTCATCATCCATGATATGCATGTTTTTCGACTGCTCCTGCATGTAGAAGTTTTCGGTTTTCAGCAGTATTGCTTTTATTCCGGGTTCACTCAGGAACTTGATCAAAGCTTTGTTTTTAGGCAAACCCCGGAATGCCCGTAAGAGTGATTCCCCACCCTGTTTTTCGTTTTCGGAAGATATTTTGTTATTTTCATCAAAAATCAGCAGATTTTTGGCCTCTGATAGTAATTTGGTAACAAGGTTGCGTTGCTCGGTATATAGTTTTGATATTTCTGGCTTCAGAGCTTCGAATTCCTGGTTTTCGCCGCGTGGTGTCGGCCCGGAGATAATGAGAGGTGTACGGGCATCGTCGATCAATACGGAGTCAACTTCATCCACAATAGCATAGTTATGCGGTCGCTGAACGAGTTCATCAGGATTTCGCGCCATATTGTCACGTAAGTAATCGAAACCGAACTCATTATTGGTACCGTATGTTATATCAGCCAGGTATGCCTGCCTGCGCTCGGTGGAATTTGGCTCGTGCCTGTCGATACAATCAATTTTGAGGCCATGGAATTCGAAGAGAACTCCCATCCATTCGGAGTCACGTTTGGCCAGGTAATCATTCACGGTAACAATGTGTACGCCTTTCCCCGGAAGGGAATTGAGATAGATTGGCAATGTAGCAACCAGGGTTTTACCTTCGCCGGTACCCATTTCAGAAATTTTACCTGAGTGTAAAACAATCCCCCCGATAAGCTGCACATCATAATGCATCATATCCCAGGTGATCATATTTCCACCAGCCATCCACCGGTTATCCCAATACGCTTTATCATCAATAATATTTACACTGTCCTTTTTTGCTGCCTGGTCACGGTCAAATTGGGTAGCGGTAACTTCCAATGTCTCGTTTTCCATAAAACGGCGGGCGGTTTCCTTCACAACCGCAAACGCAGATGGTAATATCTCCTGAAGTGTATCCTGGGTTTTCCTATATTCTTCCTTATCAAGAAAATCTATTCTTTTATACAAATCCTCTTTTTCTTCAATATCAATGTCGAAATCACTTTCGATCCTGGCTTTAATTGCATCTATCTCATCCCGCTCAGCCTGAACAGCATCGGCAATCTTTTGCTTGAAACCTATAGTCATGGCTCGCAAGCCATCGTTATCAAGTATTTGAACTTTTTCGAATTCAGCTTTGACTTTTTCAACCAAAGGTGTAATGATTTTTATATCACGGTCGGATTTGGTTCCGCCCGAAATCATTTTCAGAAATGAATTAAGCATTTTATAGAAATGTTAAGCAATCAATAATTTATTCAATCAAACATGCAAAGATAGTTTATTCCGGCAAAAGGTGATCAATCAGCAAAATAGATTGAGGTACAGCTCATCAATTAACAAATACCATACTTTAATTGATAATTCGTACAAATAACGTCAAAGTGGCAGATTATACATATTTATGAGATAATGACATTCTGATTTCAGTTTCTGAAAATATAAAAAAACGTGTATACTTTAAAATCAAATCGGGGCGTTGGTTTTGCCAGCGCCCCGATTATAAGTTGTTAATATTCGTCTTCATGAAAGAAGAAATCTTCTTTCGAAGGATAGTCGGGCCAGAGATCTTCAATACTTTCGTAGATCTCACCTTCATCTTCCAGTTCCTGGAGATTTTCAACCACTTCCATGGGAGCTCCCGAGCGAACACAAAAGTCCTGAAGTTCCTCTTTGGTTGCGGGCCAGGGTGCGTCCTCAAGTTTTGAGGCTAATTCTAATGTCCAGTACATAGGTGAAAATTAGGTTTAATTTTTTTGCAAAAATAATCTATTCACAATAAAAATCAATAGATGTTGCAATATTGTGGATAACTTGTTAATAATTAGAGCTATAAGAATGATTTTTTAGTGATAAATATATACTGTTTCCCCCTTTTCAATAAATTTTATTGCTCAAAAACGTCAGGTTTCCAGGGCAAATCAGGAATATTATTTAAATATGCCAACTCCCGGGCCAGTACAAAAAGATAATCGGAAAGCCTGTTGATATATTTAATCACGATTTCATCCACCGTCATTTCAGAAGCTAATTTTATAATTATACGTTCACCCCGGCGACAAACAGTGCGACAAATATGACACAGCGATACCAGCGGGTGTCCCCCGGGAAGTATAAATGAACTTAAATCAGGAAGATGAAGGTTCATAGCATCAATTTCATGTTCGAGTACTAGTACATCCTCTTCTGATAAATGAGGAAGCGAACGGGAAAGTTCCTTATCAGGATCAGTAGCCAGTTCCGACTCTGCGGTAAACAGCTTTTCCTGGATCCGCAGAAGCACCTCACGTATATGAATATCAGTAAGCTGATCGCGAAGATAGCCGACAAAAGAGTTCAACTCATCGAGAGTGCCATAGGCCTCAATACGTTCATTATATTTGGGTACGCGTGTACCTCCGATCAGCGAGGTTTCGCCCTTATCACCAGTTTTAGTGTAAATTTTCCAGTCATTTCCCATAATTACATGCCCAACTCAAAAGTGAAATCAATATCAGCTTTCCGCTATTTCTATTTTTAGGATATAATAAAAAACAAAACCAATACTAATTGTTCAATAACTGAGCTGCACTTATGATATTATCGTTCAAATAATCAGCAGAAACCATACCGTCCATTAGTCTTATGATGCGGTGGGCATGGCGCGCTATATCCTCTTCATGGGTTACAAGAATAATAGTATTTCCGGCCTTGTGAATTTGCTCCAGAACACCCATAATCTCGTAGGAGGTAGTTGAATCAAGGTTGCCGGTAGGTTCGTCAGCAAGAATAATAGATGGATTGTTCACAAGCGCACGGGCTATTGCCACACGCTGACGTTGTCCGCCAGAAAGTTCGTTGGGTTTGTGATGAGCCCTGTCCGCAAGCCCTACACTTTCAATCACCTCCGTGGCACGCTCAAGCCTGGCAGCTTTGGAATAACCGGCATACACCTGTGGCAACATAACATTATCCAGAGCAGTACTACGTGGCAAAAGGTTAAAAGTTTGAAATACAAACCCGATTTCTTTGTTGCGAATGCGTGCCAGTTCATTATCATTGAGTTTACTTACATCCTGATCATTAAGGATGTATTGACCGCTGGTAGGCGTATCGAGACAGCCGAGCAGGTTCATAAGCGTAGACTTACCTGACCCAGAGGGGCCCATAAGTGCTACGAATTCATTTTTATATACTGATAACGAAACCGAACGTAAAGCTCTTACCAATTCAGTACCAACTTTATATGTACGG
Organism: Bacteroidales bacterium; assembly: GCA_038322655.1. Classification (GTDB taxonomy): domain Bacteria; phylum Bacteroidota; class Bacteroidia; order Bacteroidales; family UBA4417; genus UBA4417. The sequence continues at coordinate 5,061 of JBBQGD010000059.1, forward strand.
GTAATATCGGTTAAACGGATTATTTCCTTCTGGCTCATTTGAAATAGAGATAAAATGATTGAGTAACAAAAGTAGTGGTTTTTATTGTGAAACGATTTGAAAGATGATGTAAATTTTGTTGATTTTTATTTTCAATAGTTTTCGGATAACATATAAAACATGAATTTGAGAGTGAAAGTTCTACGCTTTGTATCCTTTTGAAATTAAGTCACTATTCAAATCATCTTCAAATAAAAATCATTGCAATTTTGATTAAACTGAATTGTAATTAAATCCTGATAACGAATTTCTGTTTGCTCAATTCTTTTTTCAGGAAAACAATTCCTATCCTGAAAAGGTCAATACTTACAGTAACATGCTCATAATCTGTTATTTCATTCCATGCTTTTTGCATGCCAGCCGACCAGTGTATATCATCGAAAACAAAAATTGAATCGTTATTCGCAGAACTAAGTAAGGCTTTAAAATTAGCAAGTGTTGCCTCGTATGTGTGATTACCATCGATAAACACAAAATCAAGGCTGCCAATTTGCTTCACTAAATCCGGCAATACAATATCGAAACGGCCAATATGCTGATCAATATTTGAAATGAGTAGTTCTTTAAAATTTGTTGATGCCTGTTCTGATTTGGTTGTACAACCTTCAATAGTAAATATCCTTGCATCGGGTTTAGCCATAGCCAGGTATAGAGTGCTTATACCAACCGAGGTACCTATTTCCAGAATATTTTGCGGCCTGAAGTATTCAATCAGTCTGAACAGCAAACGGCCATATCGCTCACTTACTGAACTGCTGCGAACAATAGAAGCAACACTTTCAAAACGATTACTATATTTTTTGTGCTTTGAACCTGTTCCAAAGTCAGTAATTTCAATCACTTGTGACTTGATCAGTAGCTTTTGCCTCAGTTTTGATATTTCCTGAAATGCCTTGTTATCACTACGGTTTCTAAACACCTCATCTACCAATTTATATACAAAAGGAGAGTGCACCGAATGACGTGTACCTGAATTAAGCAGGTAACGAAAGTAGGCTATCATCGAAAATATATTTTGTCTCATTACTAAATAGATGGTTATACTAAAAATAATTTCTCAAATGATGTTAACCTTATGTATTTTTGTTGACGCAAACAAAAACAGCTTTTCATGTCAATTCAAAAAATAAGTGCTAAAATAACAAATTATCTTTCGCTCGTTAAGTTTGCACACACAATATTTGCTTTGCCTTTTGCATTGTTGGGATTCTCACTGGCTACAATTCATAACAGTGATTCCCTGAGTTGGAAACTGTTGTCGCTTGTTCTGCTTTGCATGCTTTTTGCAAGGAATGCTGCAATGAGTTTTAATCGCTGGGCCGACAGGGACATTGATGAAGTGAATCCACGCACAGCTCAGCGCGAAATTCCCGCCCGGAAAATCAGGCAGCAATCAGCTTTAGCATTCTGTATAATTAATGCAGTACTTTTTATAGCAGCCACCTGGTTTATAAATCCCCTTTGTTTTTACCTTTCGCCTGTTGCGTTAATTGTAATCCTGGGATATAGTTTTACCAAACGATATACAGCTTTGTCGCATTTCGTTCTCGGCATGGGCCTGGCATTGGCACCAACCGGCGCCTACCTTGCTGTAACCGGAACTTTCGATTGGATTCCTGTAATCATTTCATTATCAGTACTATTTTGGGTTTCAGGTTTTGATATTATCTACGCACTTCAGGATGACGATTTTGACCGCGAAAACCATCTTCGGTCAATACCTGTGCTGCTTGGTCGGAAAAGAGCCCTTAATTTGTCGCTCGTATTGCATATTATAACAGCATTTCTCCTGATTGGAGCGGGTTTGATAGGTGAATTCAGGACTATTTACTGGATTGGACTTGCTATATTTACAATTTTATTGTTCTATCAGCATACAATTGTAAAATATAATGATCTTCGAAGGGTGAACGTTGCATTCTTCACACTAAATGGAATTGCAAGCATAGTATTTTCACTGTTTGCAATTACTGATCTTTTACTATAGTATCATCTGCTCTTTTTGTCCCTGATTTTACAACTGCCAGAACTGCTTCATCGAACAGTTGCTTGTCCACTGGATGAAACTCAAAGTTAATTGGAGAATAGAAAATTGGAAGGCCTCCCAAAATAGCTTCTGCTTCAGGGTTCTGCAAGCGTTTTGCATCTTTCTCAGTGGTAACTATTATTTTTCGCTTGCTAAACAGGTTCTTAAATTTATCTTTCACCAGTAACAATTCCTTTTCACTGAATTCATGGTGATCAGGGAATTCCATCAGTTCCAGATCGGTACAAAGCCGGCGCAGGTATTCCTGCATAGGTCCGGGATTGCCTATGCCGGTCAACAATATAATTGAATATACATTGTCGGTTTTTACAGAATACTCGCACTTGGTTTTATAAACGGTCTCAAAAGGGTGATAGTTTATATAGGAAAAGCAAACCAACTGTCCGGGATAAGGCTTCATTTCTTCAAGCAACTGTTTACGTACAATAGGCGAAAAAATCCTGGGAGTTTTAGTTACAACAATAATATCCGCCCGCTTTCGCCCTGAAATATGTTCACGTAACCTGCCTAATGGCAAAAGCCAATCTTTGGTATAAAGCTTGAAGTAATCCGTAACTAAAATGGATAATTCAGGATTAACAGATCTGTGCTGGAAAGCATCATCGAGTATAACTGTTTCAAGTTCAGCAACATCTTTCATCAGCTTTCGAATGCCAACTCTTCGGTTTTCACAGACTGCTACATTAATTTTAGTGAATTTCTGATGATATTGTAAGGGCTCATCCCCAATCGTATCAACTGTTTCATTTACACCAGCAAGTCTGTAACCCTTTGTTTTCCTTTTGTATCCCCGGCTGAGTGTGGCAATATTACTATTTGCATCCAATAAGCGAACCAGGTATTCCACCATGGGTGTTTTTCCCGACCCACCGGCAATAAGATTACCCACCGAAATAACTGGAATTTCAAATTTTTCGGATTTAAATAACCTAATGTCAAATAAAATATTACGGACCTTAATAAAAAAGCCGTATATTGTTGCAAACGGGAAAAGTAAAAACCTGAACGCTTCCACGATATAAAGATATAAACAAATTAAGATAATGTATACAAATATATATAAAAGTATTATTAAAACATCTGAAATTTTAATATGAAGTTCAAAATGATGCTAAAATATCTCAGGATTTTACATTTGGAAATCTGAACGTTTGTCACACTTGTGAAGCTTTTCATTAATTTTACCAACTTCAAATATAAATATCACAAAAAATGATCTTATCAGAAATTACTTCATATCTGAATTCCCAAATTCCCCTCTCACTACAAGAAAGTTATGATAATTGCGGTTTGTTAATTGGTAATTCAAATGAAGAAATCAGCGGAGCTTTGATTTGTGTCGACCTTACAGAAGAAGTGATGGATGAGGCAATTGAAAAAAAGTGCAACCTGATCATTTCGCATCACCCATTAATATTTTCAGGAATAAAAAGTCTTACAGGAATAACAGAGACTGAAAAATTAGTAATTCGCGCAATTCAAAATAAGATAGCTGTTTTTGCCATCCATACAAACCTCGACAATCATTACGATGGAGTAAATCAAATACTATGCAGCAAACTTGGTATTATGGATGCTGAAATTCTAAAACCTATGCCTGATAAGCTAAGGAAGCTGGTAACTTTTTGCCCTTCTTCGCACGCAGAGCAGGTTCGTGATGCCTTATTTGAAGCAGGTGCAGGGCAGATCGGCAATTATGACAGTTGCAGTTACAGCACAGCCGGTGAAGGAACTTTCAGAGCATTGGTCGGTGCAAATCCTTTTGTAGGAGAACTTGGGAAATTACACAATGAACCCGAATTACGAATTGAAACTATATTTCCTTCATATCTCGAAAGTGATGTTATCAAGGCCCTTAAAAAGGCACATCCTTACGAAGAAGTGGCTTTCGATGTCTACCCGCTCACCAATCTGCACCATAGGATCGGTGCCGGAATGATAGGGAATCTCACCCAGGCCGTTGATGCGGAAGAATTCTTAATCTTTGTTAAGAAAATTCTTAATCTCGGATGCATACGGCATACCAATTTAAAAAATAAAAAAATTCAACGGATAGCCATTTGTGGGGGTTCGGGAAGCTTCCTTATAAAGGATGCAATTTCCTGTAATGCTGATATTTACATGACAGGAGATATCAAATATCACGACTTCTTTATCCCCGAGAATAAGATGATATTAGCCGACATCGGGCACTACGAAAGCGAACAATTCACAAAAGAACTGATATATACCTTTTTAAACAAAAAATTTACTACTTTTGCACTCTTTATTTCCGGAACCAACACCAATCCGGTTAATTATTTGTAAATCAACATAAAACATCATAATCTGCCATGGCAAAAAGTGTTGCTAAACCAGCTGAAACAATCGGTGAAGAGAACCTTAAAACTTCAAAGGCTGCTAATTCAAGCGAAACTGTTGAAATTCCTGCTTCTGTTGAACACCCAAAAGACGAAACAGAAATTTCGATTGAGAAAAAACTCATTGCTTTGTTCTCTCTTCAGCAAAATGATTCAAAGATCGATCGTATAAAAATTGTTCGTGGTGAGTTACCATTGGAAGTAGAAGATCTTGAAGACGAAGTTGCAGGGCTCGAAACCCGCATCGACAATTACATCCAGGAAATTGAGTTGCTCGACAAGCAGATTGCTGATAAACAAATGGCTATTAAAGAAAGCCAGGGTCTTATCAAGCGCTACGAAGAGCAGCAAAACAACGTTAGGAATAACCGCGAATATGATGCACTTACTAAAGAAATCGAGTTTCAGAACCTCGAAATACAATTAGCAGAAAAACGCATACGCGAATTCACTGCCCAACTTACTATGAGTAAAGAGGAAATTGAAAACGCACAGCACGAGCTGGGTGATCGCCGAAACGACCTGGAAGCCAAGCGCAGTGAACTCACTGATATTGTTGCCGAAACGGAACTTGAAGAAACAGAACTCAAAAACAAATCAGAGCAACAACAGAGGTTGATTGAAGAACGTCTTCTTATTGCTTACAAGCGTATCCGCAAAAATGCACGCAACGGCCTGGCTGTTGTTCCTGTTGAACGCGATGCCTGCGGCGGATGTTTCAGCTATATTCCTCCACAGCGCCAGCTTGACATTAAATTGCACAAGAAAATTATAGTCTGTGAATTCTGCGGACGAATCCTGGTTGACAAAGAATTGGCTGATTCATTAAGCTAAACCAGCTTTATTATTTTTCTTAAGAGGCTTTCCAGTTTTCGGAAAGCCTCTTTTTTTATTCTTTGTACAAAAACTACTTTCCCCCGGCATTTTACCGGCTATCCGTTCACAAATTGTTTTAACATATTTTTATGAGGACAAGGCTTCATACGTTTTAATTTTGGAAATTTGCAATTCTTAGCATTTTCAATTTTTAAACATATTAAATGAAGCAACTAACCATATTTTTTATTTTAGTTTTTATTACTATATCCGCAAAGGCTTCATTTACTTTTAACGATAACTGCAAACAGGCCTACACCGATATGATGAGTCTCCGGTTTGCCCGGGCCGGAACCAGAATGCAATCAGAGAAAAAACTGAACCCTGATAACCAGGTTCCTTATATCATTGATAATTATATTGATTTTCTTAAAGTAATGATAGGTGAAGAAGAAAAAGACTTTATCAATCTGAAAAACAACAAGGACTCACGCTTGCAGAAACTTGCCCGGAAAGGAAAAGACTCGCCCTGGTACCTGTACAGCCAGGCGCTGATATATCTTCAATCCGGAGTTGCAAGGATTAAGTTTGGGGAATATGTTAATGCCGGTCTTGATATTAACAGAGCTTATCGCCTGTTGGTTGATAACCAGAGCAAACATCCTGATTTTGTTATGAATAAAGCAGGGCTGGGAATATTACACTCTCTTATTGGTACTGTGCCGTCAAAATACCGTTGGGCTGTTCGCTCACTTCAATTTGAAGGAACAATTCCTGAAGGAAATTCGGAAATTGCAGAAGCTTATTCACAGGTGGCATCCGACCCGCAACTCAGCTTTTTATTGCCCGAAACGATCTTTCTTTACACTTTTGTAACCTTGAATCTCGCGGCTGATATTCCTGAAGCGCTGGATCTGGTTAAGAAATTCAGCGAATCGCCACATGCAAAAATTAATGATGAGAGCCCGCTGCTTACCTATTCCTTTGCGAATATTTATTCACGGGCAGGTGAAAACGACAGAGTTATTGAACTGCTAACTGCATTCTCTCGTTCAACTGACAAATACCCCTTTCATTACCTTGATTATATGCTGGGAGTAGCAAAGTTAAACAGACTGGACAGTGATGCGTCGTACCCGCTTTTAAATTTTTTGGGTAACTTTAAAGGAAAGAACTACATCCGATCGGCATACATGCACCTGGCCTGGTATTACCTGATTGTAAATGAACCTCTTCAATATAACATTTATATCGAACGAATCAAACTCAGAGGAAATGATCAGGTGGACAATGATCGTGAAGCGCTCGCTTTTGCCAATAACGGCACCAAGCCAGATATGCCATTACTTAAAGCACGGCTTCTCTTCGATGGCGGATATTATGCACGTGCAAAAAAGGAACTTGACGGATACAAAGCCGGGGACACGAAATCTGCGATCGAATATACATACCGGCTTGGCCGTATTTACCATAACTGGGGAAAAACAGAAGAAGCCATCCCTTTTTATTCGGAAACAATTAAGAACGGGGAAAAATTACCTTACTATTTTGCAGCAAACGCATCGCTCCAACTTGGAATAATCTATGAAAAATACCAGGATTATAAACAGGCTAGGATATATTACTCAAAAGTGCTTGATATGAATTTTGACGAATACCAGTTTAGTATAAACAACAAAGCGCAGGCTGGTCTGAATCGGATCAGAGGGAAATTAAAATAGCAGACAATTTAATTCAATTTTCACCCCTATTCCTCAAATTTCCGCCGATTACATTTTCACGATTCTATCTCTTCCCGGGTTTAAACCTGGATATTTTCAGAATTTTCTGTGCATCCGTATCTTCCATCAATTGTTTGAGGGTAACATTGTCAGCCTCCTTCATATATGTACGGACTATTTGCCAACCCATATAAGCGCCAAGGCGGCCCGGGGATTCAGCGGCAAATCCTGCAGTGAAAGGTGCATCAGTCATTAATTTAGTCACGCCCTGCGGATCTGATGAAAAGAGTAATTGATGTTCAATAATAAATGCCCATATATTGCTTTCATTATCACGGCTCCATTCCAACTGAGCTGGAGTATACCCGATTTTAAATTCATCTTTCACATCAGGAAGTGTAACATCGAGAAAATACAATGCTTTTCCCGCCATGATCATCTGATCCAGAAGAGTATTTCTTTTTTCATCAACCTTCACCAGGTTATCTGATACAGCCAGCATACACTGAGCTAAAATATATTCTGGCATAAAACGCTCAGATTTGTATTTGGGAATTCCTGCTTTGGTATAAGCCAGTACATCTTTCCCCAGGAAAATATCCAATCCAATTGCCATAGCCGTATCAGAATAATACACCGGGTTATCAATATCAAGCCCCGAAACATAAGTAAATACATGTGGAACTGGTTTTTCAGGATACGCTTGCCTGAACCTGTTGAAAGCATTAGTCAGACCTTTTTCCAGAAAACTCAGATCGGGATATTTTTTCATCGTCAGATCATACAACTCCTTAATATTCGGGTCATTAAGAAAATTATATATACGGAGAATATTCATTGTATCCGACCACTGATTGCCTAGGAAATAAGCGTACCCGGGATAAAGAGAAGCCATCCCTTGCCGTAGGTGTTTTTTATCAAGACTAAACAGTGCTTTTTCGTACCGTTTGATTATAATTTTCCCATCCGGCACCCTCACTTCCGGCTGTGTCGGCATAACCACTTCCCGGGTTTTATTTTTGCACGATTCAAATGCAAAGACGATTATAAAAGACAAAAAGATAAAATTAGCCCGCAAAATAGTTTTATTCATTCTAAACTTTATTATTAGCGCAAACGGTTAAAGTAATTTGAGCCCAAGACTGACATTAAACAGATTATTCTTCATTTTAAATTCACTCCCTCCGTTATAGGTGTTTTCAATGCCAATCTCGTAGCGGACATCCAGAGTCATAAACAATATATCCATTCCGGCTCCCATCTGTACTGACCAGATGCTGTTTTTAAGATCATTAGCCGACTGAATAGGCCAAAATTCTCCCATTTGTTGAGGATCCAACTGTTTGTCCAATACAAATGTAACTGCCGGACCAGCCATTACCCTGAAGTTGAAAGCTCCTTTATTAATTAGTTTAAACCCAATAATTGCCGGAACTTTTAGGGATTTGATGGTGACTTTCTGGCTTGTTACAACTGTGCCAAAACTTTGATTCAGAGTGGATTCACTAACCTGATAATTAGCTTCGGGCTGGATATAAAACTTCGATCCAATACGCATAAATGCTCCGATCTGAAAAGAATTTTTAATGCTGGCCTGCACTGAATCCTTATTTGAAGAAAGTTCATAGGAATTATATCCTACTTTAGGCCCCAGACTAAAAAAGCCTTGTGCGTTTGCTAATGGTCCTGAAACCACTATAAGTATTACAATAAGTACCTTTTTCATAGCATAGGTTTTTATAACACTAGAACGAATGAACTACAAAGTTATTATTTAAATGAAGATTTTGGCCTTTTCATTATTCATTTATACATGATTAAAATTGCGGCTAATTCTTTTTTTTAACGACCTTTGCATTTTCTTATACAAACCATTTACAAATTCATTATGAGAACAAAAATAACCTTAGTATTGTTTTTGACATTTATTACTTTTGCCGCAAATGCCCAATTCCCACCTTATTATTTCGGGTTAAAAGCCGCTCCTCAAATAAACTGGATGAGACCCAATGCGGATATTTATGAAGGCGCCGGGGCAAAAATAGGTTTTGCATGGGGGTTTATAGCTGAGTTTAATTTTACTGAAAACCACAGTATAACGACCGGATTCAATATGCTTTTCAACGGTGGCAAACTAAAATTTCCCGCAGTTCAGGATGGAGATACAGGTTCCATGGTCAGAGATTATTCTCTCAAATACCTTGAAATTCCACTCACACTCAAGATGAGAACCAATGATATTAACGGCATCAGATACTTCGGGCGCATCGGGCTGGGTACTGCCTTCAAAATCGGTGCTAAAAAAACTGATGAATTCACTCCCGTTGGTGGCTCAACTGTCACAAGTAAGAAATCCACTTATGATGATATCGCTTTATTCCGCGAGTCACTGATTGTTGGTTTGGGAGCTGAATATGAAATTCAGGAAGGTCCAAAATTGGGAGCTGAGCTGACTTTTAATAATGGCTTCACTAATATCCTGAAAGGGAAAAACACATTAGACACCTCTTTAAACGAAAAAGCAATGGTAAACTTCTTTGAGCTGTCCTTTTCCGTACTTTTCTAAAAATAAAATATTTTTAGTTTTTAAGCCCGGTAATTCATCCGGGCTTTATTTTTGTAAAAAAGTAATATCATGCGTATAGCACTTGCTCAGCTTAACTATATTATCGGCGATTTTGACCTGAATACCTCCAAAATTATCGAAACAATTGAAAATTGTAAACTTCAGAATGCAGACCTGGTAGTATTTGCAGAGCTTTCAGTTTGTGGTTATCCGCCCCGCGACTTTTTGGAATTCGATGATTTTATTGATAAAAGCTATAATGCCATTGATACAATTGCAACTCACTGTAAAGGAATTGCGGCTATTGTCGGATCACCTTCGCATAATCCGGACAAAAAAGGCAAAAATCTTTTCAATTCTGCCTGGCTCCTGGATGATGGCAGGGTGCAGGCTATTGCCCATAAAGCTTTGCTGCCTACTTACGATGTTTTCGACGAGTACCGTTATTTTGAACCGAACAGTTCGTTCGACTGTATTACTTATAAAGGAGTAAAAATTGCTCTTACTATTTGTGAAGATATATGGAACCTTGCGGATGATCCGCTTTATGTGACGAATCCTATGGATATACTGGCTTTACAGAATCCGGATATCATGATCAATATTGCCGCTTCACCTTTTGCTTATGATCATCAGAAAACAAGACTGAATATCCTGAAGTTAAACACGAGCCAATATAAAATTCCAATCGTGTATGTAAACCAGGTTGGGGCCCAGACAGAGTTGTTATTCGACGGAAACTCCTGTGCACTCGACAGCAACGGCAACACAATTGCACTATGCAGGTCATTTGATGAAGATACTTGTTTGGTGGATTTTAACAATGAAAATAAAATAATTACCTCGGATTTGCCTGTCTTAGAAGAGAATCTTTCTAAAACCGCACAGATTCACGGTGCTTTGGTAATGGGCATCAGGGACTATTTTGCAAAAATGGGATTTTCGAAGGCCATTCTTGGCCTGTCAGGAGGTATTGATTCAGCGGTAACACTTGCCTTGGCTTCTGAAGCCCTTGGAAATAAAAACGTATATGCTATACTCCTTCCTTCTGAATATTCATCAGTTCATTCAATTGATGATGCGGTGGCACTGGCAAAAAATCTGGATTGTAAATATGACATCATCAGCATCAAAGATGGCTTCAATGCAATTCTTGGATCACTTCAACCTTATTACCAGGAATTGCCGTTCAACGTTGCCGAGGAAAATATACAAGCACGCGTAAGAGCTGTCATACTGATGGGATTGGCTAATAAATTCGGATATATTTTACTGAATACCTCCAATAAAAGTGAAGCGGCTGTTGGATATGGCACCTTATATGGCGATATGTGCGGCGGCATATCTGTTCTTGGTGATGTGTATAAAACTGAAGTGTACGAACTGGCAAATTATATCAATAGTGAAAGTGAAATTATCCCTCTTAACAGCATAGTAAAACCTCCTTCAGCCGAACTTCGTCCCGGGCAAAAGGACAGCGATTCACTTCCTGAATACGATATCCTCGATAAAATATTATACAATTACATCGAACTGCGCCAAAGTCCAACCGACCTTATTGCTTCGGGTTTTGACGAAACTACAGTAAGACGTGTACTGCGCATGGTAAATATGAATGAGTGGAAGCGCCATCAAACACCTCCAATTCTGCGTATTTCGCGCAAAGCATTCGGCCAGGGACGAAGGATGCCTATCGTTGGGAGATATTTAGCGTAAGAGTAAATTCACCCTATGAGTTTATTGCTATAATACTGATTAACTTATATTTACCGCATTCCAAACAGAAAGAAAACTGTATTACAATTTCATCTAATTTATTATTTTTTAAATTGTTTCTGATTTTTTTTGACATTAGTTAATTATTATATATTTGAAACTTTAATATTTTTCTTTTAGGACTAGACACACGCACCTACCCTGTTGATATAACCTACCCTTTTAAGAGAACCTACCTATCAGAAATCATAATTCCCGAGGAATATACAGTACAGTCTTTGCCTGATAAAAGTTCACTTAATGAAGATCTTTTCGAACTCTATTATTCGGCTGTCCAGAACAATTCCCGGATTAATGTAATATTCACATTTTCTTTCAAACACCCGGTCTATCAATCAGAAGAATATGATAGAATCAAAGCTATGTTCGACCGCATTGTAAAGAAAGGTTCTGAAAAAATTGTATTGGTTCGAAAATAAAAAAAATGACCAGGTGTTAAACCCGGTCATTGATTTAGTAAAATAAGTCAATCTTCCGCTCCTGAAATGAATTATAAAACTTTCAGGCTCGCTTTGTAATTTTGACAGTTGATAGCTGATCTTTTTGCCAGGCAGGATTATAAATTGATCGCTTCTACCGATTTAATTTCCGGCAAAGCTTTTTTCATCGCTTCTTCAACTCCGTTTTTTAAGGTCATCCGGCTGAAAGGACATGAACCGCAGGCACCCTGGAGTTCAACATTTACAACGTTATCTGACGTAAGTTCCACAAAACTGATATCACCACCGTCAGCCTGCAGGTAGGGCCGGATCTGTTCAATTACATTTATTACTTTGGTTTCTAATTCTGACATATGCTTATTGTAT
>JBBQGD010000060.1:0-17071 GCA_038322655.1 Bacteroidales bacterium
CGGACAAAGATAACCCTCGGGAATATCCCAGAATTGTATTCCGTAGTACTGAACCAGGAGTGCTTTATTCAGCATTTTAACCGCTTCCGGGTCAAAAAAATCGACAGACTCATCGCCATACAAATTCAGCGAAACATAGGATGATAATTCGGGACAGCCGGCAATGAGCAAACTGAAATCGTACCGCTCACGATGCCTATTGCGTGGATGTAATTGGGATTTTAGTTTCGGATGTTCTCGCTTTTTAGGAAGCATAATTTTTTAGCGACTTTTATGCCGTTGGCTTTTAGGGTCAAATGTTTCGTATGCAGAGGTTAATCTGCCTATGCCTTTTATCGAATTTTCAAATTAAAAGCCATGCAGATTGATGCTTTCACTATCGATCATGGTTACCCACTTACCCATTTTTTTCTGAATCACTTTAAAATGATCCTTATCGGCAGAAGTGATAAACGAAATGGCTTCGCCGGGAGATTCAGCGCGGCCGGTTCTTCCTATACGATGAATATACTCTTTGGGCGAACGGGGCAATTCATAGTTAATTACATAGGGCAAAAACTGTATATCTATTCCACGCGAAATCAAATCGGTGGCAACCAATACCCGTAACTTGCCTGTTTTAAATTCGCTTAAAGCCTCAGTTCGTGAGCCCTGGCTCCTTTTGCTGTGGATGGCCATGGCATCAATTCCGTTTTTACGCAGTTTATCAACTACATTATCGGCTGAATAAATCGAAGAAGTAAAAACCAATACCTGCTTCATATCATTATGTTTGATCAGGTAACGCAGCAACGGTCCTTTTTTTTCGTTAGTTACAAAATAAGCCAGCTGGGTGATCAGATCAATGTTTTCGGGTTCAGACTCAATCTTTATTACCAATGGATCATGCAACAATATTTGATTAATGTTATTGACATCTTCACTGAGTGTTGCCGAAAATAGGAGGTTTTGACGCTTCTCAGGCAGTAGTGCAAAAATGCGGGTCATCTCTTCCTTAAAACCCAGGTTAAGCATCTTATCTGCTTCATCAAGTACAAGTGTTTCAATTCCTGATAAGTGCACAGCATTGGATTCAACCAATTCCAGTAACCTGCCTGGCGTGGCTATCAATACATTGACACCGATTAAGGCCATCATTTGAGGATTAACGGAAACTCCGCCAAAAACTGCCAGTGTTTTCACAGGTTGCGGAAGTGCCTGGCTGAATATCCGAAACACTTCCCGCACCTGAACTGCCAGTTCACGTGTAGGAACCAATACCAGGACATTTACATGCCTGACTCCCAAAGCCTTAATATTTTGTAAATTCATTAAAAGCGGCAGAACATAACCGGCAGTTTTACCGGAACCTGTCGGAGCAATTCCCAGCACATCTTTTCGTTTTAATATAGCAGGAATCGCATCTTTCTGAATGGGATAGGGTTGGGTATAATTCTGCACTGCCAACACTTTTAATAATGATGGCGATAATCCTAATGAGGTAAATGGCATGAGATCCGGTTCATTGTGAGGTTGGAATATTTTTACGGAGTAAAGGTACAGGAAAAAAGACTTATTTCAGGGAATTGAATTAGTTGTCGACGAATGGACTTAAATATAAAAGGAGCAAAGTTCAACTTCTTATCCAGTGGAGTTGCCAGAAAACTCTGTGTCAAAAAAGATCTTTGTTGGAAATGAAAACTGTACATAAAAAAAATACTCGACCTTTCCGATTTTTCTGTTTCTTTGCAAAATAATGTCACTCTATATTTCATCTTTAAACTCGGGAAGCAACGGAAACTGCTATTATATTGGTAATCAGCATGAGGCAGTGCTTATTGATGCCGGTTTATCATGCCGCGAAACTGAAACACGGCTTAGCCATTTAGGTTTATCAATAAAAAAGGTGAAAGCCATTTTTATTTCACACGAGCATTCCGACCATACCCGCGGCACTGGTGTTATTACCCGCAAATACCGGATCCCGGTTTATTTTTCACCTGTTACTCACCAGAATAGCAGGTTGCATCTTGATAAAAGCCTGGTGCAGTATTTTAATTCTAATGACCCTATTATCATAGGTGACCTTTCGGTAAATGCATTCCCTAAACTGCATGATGCATCAGAACCTCATAGCTTTACAGTAACCGGAAACGGAATCACAATTGGAATTATGACTGACATAGGTTCTGTATGCAACGATGTGATAACTAATTTCAGCCAGTGTCATGCAGCTTTCCTGGAAGCAAATTATGACGAGGAAATGCTTGAAAAGGGCAACTACCCTGTTTACCTTAAAAACAGGATCCGCAGTGATTTTGGGCATTTATCCAATATTCAGTCGCTGGAACTCTTTACAAAACACAAGCCGGTATTTATGAGTCACCTGCTTCTGTCGCATCTTTCGCAGGATAACAATGATCCGCGGCTTGTGCGTGATTTGTTTCAGAGATTTTCGGGCGATACACATATAGCTATAGCTTCCAGGTACCAAGAAACCGAAGTGTACCAGATTACAGGAGAGAAAAGAAAGATTCGCGACAGGGATATTGTTGATCCTCCGATTCTGACAAAACAGATGAGATTGTTTTAAAATGTAAAGAAATCAAATGAAAAAGCCACCTGAAATCAGGTGGCTTTTTCAAATTAACTCTCTCTAAAAAAGAATTTTACAGTACACCCTGGTCGAGCATAGCATTGGCTACTTTAAGGAAACCGGCAATATTGGCACCTTTTACGTAGTTTACATATCCATCAGGTTCTTTCCCAAATTTCAGACAAGCAGTGTGAATATTGATCATGATCTGGTGAAGTCTCATATCCACTTCTTCTGCAGTCCAGTTAAGTTTCATTGAGTTCTGGCTCATTTCGAGGCCCGAAGTGGCAACTCCACCGGCGTTAGCAGCCTTACCGGGAGCAAACATAATTTTGTTTTCCTGGAATATTTCGACAGCTTCAGGTGTTGTAGGCATATTTGCACCTTCGCAAACACACATACATCCGTTCTTAACAAGGTTTAAAGCATCTTCTTTACCAAGTTCATTCTGAGTTGCACATGGCAGGGCGATGTCGCATTTCACTTCCCAAGGACGTTTTCCCTGTACAAACTGAGCATCCGGGAACTCATAGGTATAAGGTTTTACGATATCCTGGTTTGACGCGCGGAGCTCAAGCATATAATGGATCTTTTCGCCGCTGATACCATCTTTATCATAAACATATCCGTCAGGACCTGAAATGGTTACAACTTTTCCACCAAGTTCTGTTACTTTTAAAGCAGCACCCCATGCAACATTTCCGAATCCGGAGATAGCAACGGTTTTTCCTTTAAAATCAGTGCCTTTGGTTTTGAGCATTTCTTTTGCAAAATAAACATTTCCGTACCCTGTAGCTTCCGGACGAACAAGGCTTCCACCCCAGTTGAGTCCTTTACCTGTAAGTACGCCAGTATGCTCACGCGCCAGTTTTTTGTACATTCCATAAAGGAAACCGATTTCACGTCCGCCAACACCTATATCGCCTGCAGGAACATCGGTTTCAGGACCAATCATTCTCCAGAGCTCAAGCATAAACGACTGGCATAAACGCATAACTTCAGTATTGGATTTTCCTTTTGGATCGAAATCGGATCCACCTTTAGCACCACCCATTGGAAGTGAAGTAAGGCTGTTTTTGAAAATCTGCTCGAAGCCTAAGAATTTCAGGATGCTGAGGTTTACCGAAGGGTGGAAACGAAGACCACCTTTATAAGGTCCGATAGCATTGTTAAATTGAATCCTATAAGCAAGGTTTACATGAACCTTGCCATGGTCGTCGACCCAGGGAACTTTAATAGTAAGTATACGATCAGGTTCAACCAGGCGGCTTATTATACCAGCTGCCTCAAACTGAGGGTTTTCATTGTAAATTGGTTCGATCGATTCCAATACTTCACGAACTGCTTGTAAGTACTCTACTTCACCCGGGTGTTTTTTCTCCAGGTCAATCATGATTTTTTCAACTTCCATCACAAAGGAATTTAGGTTAAAGGATTATTTTCGAGGTGTAAATTTGTTCATTGAATAATAGTGCAAAAGTATATATTTAAGTAAATCACTGAGTTTTTTTATGGTATTTTTTTTCATTCCAAACAAGGATTTTAAAAAATGCTGTAAGGCCTGCCAATACTCATTTATAGAGAATTATACATTTGTTGTTATAAGAATTCAAATTAATACTTAGTCGTTTCAGGAAAGAGATTTATGTTTTTTTACGCTGCAGGCAACGAATTTTAGCCTGAGTTTTATTTTTTAAAATATTCAGATCCAGGATTCCGCAAACGATTGCAGAAACATATCAGGTGAAATCAAAAATCGGAATGTATGATGCAGTAATGTGATAATTCAAAACTATGTTTGCTGGCAAGAGGGCCTCCGTGTTTCTATTGACAATTGAATATCGTGCAATGCAGATTCTTCAGGTATACCAACTTTTTATCCTTATTCCAGAAATACACTTTAAGTTTTGCTCCTTTCTGAATTCTGGAATCTAATTTAAGCGAATTGATCACATGGCACCATTTCCCTTGTGTTTCAACATATTTTGAAACAGCACCTTTCCACTGAATATTAGTTCCTTCCGGGGAATCGATTGCAATTACAAGTACCGCATCTCCTGAATCTTCAGGTACATACAAATCAGTTTCGGCAACTATAATAAGTTTATTTTTAAGTTCTAATTTATCAAATGCAAGTTCTGCACCCGGACTATATTCAATGGAAGTATCCATTTTGTAAACTGCTTCCTGTTTCCCACCTTCAAATGATACTAGAGTATCAGCATTAAGACTTACACTTATTGATTTAATTCCAGTAAGTTGGTATGCTTGTTCAAAGGTTTCTCCTTGTTCTTTTCCATAAAGAGCTATGGATGAAAAATTACCAAAATCCTTCATTTTAACTATATACGGATATTTTGAACGGATAATATCTTCAACCTCTGCAGGTGATGGTTTTGTTATGGCATACAGGAAATATGGAGTAGAACAGTTTTTCACTATTTTCGAAAGTGCCTGAAGACCTTCAGTTCCATTAATATCATACAGGTTGTATTTCACCTCATTGTTATATCGGGTCAGATAATAATTAATATAATAAGGGGCATTTATATTTATTACTTTGGTTATGCAGGTATCTCCGTATTGTTGCTGCCAATCGGATGTGAGTTTAGCAATTTCTTTGAATTCGCCGAAATGCTGTTTTTGGTAATACCTGTTAATAACAGTTGTTCCTAATACTCCGGCTACCAGGAACAGTGCCAGTATCAGGCGTTTATTCTTATCAAATTCATTGCCTGCATAGCTGAAGATAAGCATAATAAAATATGGGAACGAAAAGATAAGTACTGGATGCTGCAGTACCGGATTAATTTTTATTGAATAAAAATATCCAATCAGAATCGGGATTAAAAACCAAGCCGAAAGAAATAGCCTGAAGCGCTTGCTCTTTTTATTTTCACGATAAAAATATAAGACCGTCAATAAAATAATGATAAATACCAGGAGAATAAATATAGATTGATCGAAAATAAAATACAAATGTTCCAAAATCCAGCCCTTCTTTGGCACACCCAACCACTGGCCTACACCTTTATACGTAAGGTGATTAAGCGTTATCGGAATATGTGGCACAAACAGTAAAGCAGCGATCAGGGCTGCTCCAATGTATTGAAAAATGTTATTTCGCCGTGCAACAATAAAACCGGAAAGTCCGATAATGAGAGCAAAAAGAAAGCTGAAATAATGTGTATACATGCAAAGCGCAGCTGAAATTGCAAAGCCTGCAAGATGAACTATCCCGGGTTTGCCTGTGTTCAACTCACCATTTTCAACAAAAAATATCCTGAGCCAGAAGTAAACTACCATCAGACTGAAGAGCATACCTGGCCCGTAGGGACGGGCAATCTGGCTGTATAAAAGCGGGAACTGCAGAAAAGTAAGTGCAACTGCTGTAAAAAGCCCTGCCGAAGTCCCAAACATAAGTTTGGCAACCTTATAACTCATCCAAACTGCTATAATTCCCATTATAACAAAGGGAAGTCTTACAATCCATTCATTATCACCGAATAAGCGAACCCATTGCCAAAGGAACACCTGGATACCGCCCGGATGTCCGTCCACATAAAAACCTTTCTGTACCAGTTCGGCAAAGGTGTTATAATGCAGGCGGTTCAGCGCACTTAGTTCGTCGTTTGAATAAGAAAACGCACCATAATCATAAAAGCGCAGTATTGCTGCAATGCATAAAATTATTAACAGCCAAAAGGATTCAGGCTTTTTCAGTTTTATTGAGGTTGCCAATTGCTGATATTTATAATAGGACGATATTAAATTACATGAACACCTATTCGGATTTATCTTACTTATTCCGTTGCCTCAGCGCTTCAAAGATAATTATCCCTGCAGCCACCGAAACATTTAATGAACCGATGGTTCCAAGCAAAGGGATTTTTATCCTGTCGTCGCAAAGTTTAATGTATTCGGGTGAAATACCGTCCTCCTCCGATCCCAGGATAAAAGCAATTGGTCCGGTTAGTTCAGTAGTACCGTAATCGGTGCTGCCATGTTCGGTAACAGCAATAAGCCGGACACCTGAATCTTTCAGGTAGCGCAAAGTATTTTTAAGGTTTGGGCTGCGGTGAACCGGAACAAGGTTTAAGGCACCAGCAGATGTTTTAACAGCATCGGCATTTACCTGTGCGCTGCCGCGCGAAGGAATTATCAATGCATCAACTCCAGCACATTCGGCACTTCGGGCAATTGCTCCAAAGTTACGGACATCCGTAATGCGGTCGAGAATGATAAACAACGGCTGCCTGCCAGCTTCGAATGTGTGAATCAGAATATCCTCAATCGGCTGATACTCTATCATCGAAACAAAAGCAACAATGCCCTGGTGGTTCGCTTTTGTAAATGAATCGAGTTTTTCGTTCGGTACTTTCTGTACAGGAATTTCAAGTTTCTCGGCAATGGTGGTGATTTCACGTACCTGCGGATTGCGCAATTCCCGTGAAAGCAATATTTTTTCAATATCCTTCCCTGCATTCAGTGCCTCAAGTATAGGGTGAATGCCATAAATCAGGTTTTCGGGTTGTTTGCGTGGGCCTTTAAAGTGTTTTTCGTACATATATTTTGGAAGGTGTTGGGGGTTAGGTTTTGGGATTAGGGGTTGATCTTTAGTTGTCATTCGGTGGTCATACAGTTGTTATTCAGTTGTCATTCAGTTGTCATTCGGTGGTCATTCGGTGGTCAGTCAGTTGTCATTCGGTGGTCATTAAGTTGTTTAGGAGAGCTTAGTGATTCTTAGTGAACTTAGTGTCTCAGTGGATCAAAGGTTCATGGGTTCAAGGTTCAATGCCTACGGCGTTCAATGCTTTGCATTCAAACTTTAGGTGGTAAAACTATTAGAATGCCACTTTCTTTAATCACTCTTCACTCTTCACTTTTCACTTTTCACTTTTCTCTTTTCACTTTTTCCTTTTCTCTATTTTTTTTCACCTAACAAGAATGCTATCAATTGAAATTCAGATATATCTATGATTATTTCAACTTGTCGTGTACTAAAATGGTTGTTGTGTATTCAGCTTTTGACCCCTCTGTCCTTCGGACATCTCCACGTGGGGGAGAACCCTCCGAACATAATTTGTTTCCAGTGTCAGACACCCTGCGGGTGTGCAGACACTTTTCTCTTTTAACTTTTAACTTTTAACTTCCCTACCTCCTCCATGCCTGAACACTTTGATACCAGGGAGATTTATAATACTCGTTGCGTACAAGCACATAGTCGTTGTCAGTAAATGGATTTTTCGCTTTATTAAAATAAAATCTGAGTGCCCGTACATCATCGTAATCGCCATAAATCCACACTTCTTGGTCGAAACTCCGATAAACCATGGTTGGCTTTCCAACAACAATAAAGATCATTCCCCTGTCGGTTTTCCAGCCATCAGTATATGAAGTATAGAGTTTGTTTGCAGTTTCAACACGTTGATAATATTTCCGGATAAGTTCAGTGGCAATATCCGGACGACCTGCATTCACAATCCAGAAACTGTCAACAGCAATTTTAGGATTTTTATATGCTTCTAATTTCTGAAACTCTTTAGTTGACGTTATATATCGAAGCGCGTCAAGCATAAGTGTGTGCATAGTAACTTTCGGGAAACCTGTATTCATTCGGAAAATCGTTGGTCCCTCGAAGACAGACGTATCAGGTTGGATGAAATAGAATCCGGTTTTACCAGGTATAAAATAAGCAGTTTTCCCGTCTCTGAGTTCCAGGTTAAAAGTGCTGTCGGGCAGGTAATTGAATGGTGCCCGTGATTTTTCAATGAAAGGAGGATATGGTGCAGGAAAATCCCTGGAATATAATTTCACAAGAAATTCTCTGCTGGTAGTGTCATCGGAAACAATCCGCAGTGGCTGTGGGAAAGCTGTAATGTTTCCGGATATATATTCGCCCGATTCACTCTGGAACTGATACCACGATTGACTCAAGTGGTTTTTCTTACTGAAATATCCGAGTAACAGGTAATCATCAATGATTTCGGGGACAGAATATGTGGCCTTTACGAAATAGTTCATCCCCAAATGAGCCTTAAAAGTCCATGTGTGACTGATAAAACTAACATACTCAGAGGTGTCGGCGATTGCAAAAGTAGCACTGTCAATAAGCGGATTATATTTTCCTTCTCCTATCACTTCGTATTTCAGTGTTCCTTTTTTTGTATATTTCTTTGTGCCAGGGTCAGGTAAAATAAGACCGGCAGGAATAACTATACTGATCGTTGAGATACTGTCATTAATATTGTATAATTGATTGATTTGCAAAGAATTTTCTTTATCTGCGGTATATATACTGCTGATATCCAGTCCGGTTAAGTTGTACGCGGAATTACAGCCGGTGAACATAACAACTAAAAGTAAAATCGAAAAGAAATTGCGAAAAAATTGTTTAGTGATAAAAGACAAAATTAGCCTGGATTAGTTTTGGGATAAAATTACAAAAAAAATGAGGCCGGATAATCCCGGCCCCGAAATACATTGTAACAGCAATTAAGACAGTTATTTAACCCTTAATTTAGTTCCGAGTTGTAGTGTTTTACCGGACTTGATCCCATTAATGGAACAAATCTGTTTTACCGAAGTTCCGTATTTCCTTGATAAGGAATAAAGCGTATCACCACTTTTAATAGTATGATATTTTTTGGATTTTGTCGATTTTGTTGTTTTTGAGGCCTTAGTTTGCCCGGTACTGTTATCTGCAACCAGGTCAATGGTTGAAGTTTCGGGAAGATAATCACGCGAAAGCCCATAGGTTGATCTGGTAACGGTAAATGTATCAGAAACCAAGCTATAAGAATCGAAATTAATTAACTGCTTTGGATTGAATGCCTTGCCTTGAAAACGAGTTTCGAAATGAAGATGATTACACGTTGCACGACCTGTATGCCCTCCAAGCCCTATAATATCTCCGGCTTTGACCTGCTGGTTTGCTTTAACTTTGATTTTCGAGAGATGTCCATACAAGGTTTCCAAACCATTGTAATGCCTGATTACAACACAATTGCCATATCCCGAATAATAACGGGCCATACGCACAACGCCATCGAAGGCTGCACTTACCGGATCGCCCGCTTCCAGTTTTATGTCAACACCCGAGTGCACACGCCGGCCACGTTTTCCGAAAGGTGATAAAAACGTTCCTTCGATCGGGAAAACAAAACCGGTAGAATTATCATTGAAAAGAGGTAGCCTTGTCGAGTCGCCGACTACAGGCGGCAAATCTGAATAATGCCGAACATATAAAGTGTCCCAACTTGAGTAATATTGATTTAATAACGGATTATTCAAAGATAAAGGAATGGCAGAATTTGAAACAGGTAGCATACTTTCTGATGCCTCAAGTTCATTTTCATCCATTCCTCCTGCCGGTTCGCTTACCAGTTGCTGAGCAACAGCAACACTTCCATATAAGCTGAAGATCAACGATACAATTAATGTAAATGCTTTATTTTGTAATCTCATGAAACTATTTCTGGTACGTAAAACTTTAAACTTATGAAAATAATCTATTGCTGAGTTTTCAAAAGTAAACTAAACAGATTTAATCTGAAAGTAAAATTATGTTTTTTTAAGAAAATACTTCCCGCAGACTTTACAATTGCCGTCCTCGTCGAGGCCATCAGTATTCACTTTATATGCGTGCCGGGTAATCAGAATATTGTTGCATTGCAAGCAGTATGTAATATTGCTATCAGCATACATATTACCTGCATAAACATAGGATAAATTCTTCTCTGCAAGGCGTTTAAGGTTGTTAATAGAGGAGATAGGTGTTGCTTCTGTTGTAAGCTTATAATGAGGAAAATACCGCGAAATATGGAACACCGTTTCCCGCCCAAGTTCGTTGGCAATCCAACTTGTCATGGATCTGAATGAATTTTCCTCATCATTAAGTTCCGGTATAACCAGGTTCACAACTTCAAGGTGCTTGCCGGCGCTGCTGATCTGTTTCAGCGTTTCTTTTACAGGTTGAAGTTTCGAAGATGTAACTTTTTTGTAAAATTCTTCGTCGAATGATTTCAAATCAACGCTGAATGCATCTATATATTCAAGTAAAGAAGCTAGCGGTTCCTTATTTATAAATCCATTTGTTACCATTACCGTTTTCAGACCGGCTTTCTTTGCCTGTCGGGCAATATCATACATATATTCGAACCACACTACCGGCTCGTTATAGGTGAATGCAATTCCGATATTTTCAGGTCTTTTAAGTGCTATCTGAACTATTTGTTCGGGTGTATAAAAGGAACGAGGCAACTCGGGTTCTACTGCCGTTTGTGAAATACCGCAGTTTTGACAAAAATAACACCTCAGGTTACAACCATATGTACCTATAGACAAGAATGTCGAACCCGGATAAAAATGATACAGCGGTTTCTTTTCGACAGGATCGAAACTGATTGCAGAAACAAAGCCATTCACTTCAGTGTTCAGTTTTCCGCCTTGATTGACCCTTACTCTGCAGATTCCTGCTTTACCTTCCCTGAGAACACAATTATGAGGACAAAGCGTACATTGTACGGTTTCATCAGCAAGTGGAATATACCATTGGGCTTCGGTGTTCATTCGGGGATTTAGGTTTTAATGACTTAACAATAATATTCGTGTATTTTTTGGCAGAATATTTCAAGGTAATTTTAAAATATCGAATATTGAACAAGGAATATTGAAGTTCGAAGTTATGAAACTATAGAATTAGTGCTGTAATCTTAATTCATATTTATTCAATTCCTTCTTATGTTTTCATTTCTTTATTCGTTATTCAAGGTTCGATATTACTCGCTTCGCTCGTGAGATCGCTGCGCTAAGTTCATTATTCAAATCATTTTTGGTTCCGGCTTGTCCAGGTTAGTGGTTAGGGATTAGTGGCTATGAGTTTCAGGTTTCAGGATCACAATAGTCATTCGATAGTCATACAGTAATCATTCAGTGGTCATACAGTAATCATTCAGTGGTCATACAGTCGTCATTCAATTGTCATTCGATAGTCATTCAATTGTCATTCAGTTGTTTAGAAAAGCTTAGTGATTCTTAGTAGACTTAGTGTATTAGTGGTTCAAGAGTTCAAAGTTTCAATGTTACAAGTTTCAAAATTACAACTCACAAATCATAAATCACAATTTACAATATAGAAATATTTTTAATTTTCTACATGAGATTCCAATCAATCGGTTCTTTGCCTGCTTTAACAAGCAACTCATTTGTCATTGAGAAATGCCTGCAACCGAAAAATCCGCGATAAACCGATAAGGGTGATGGATGCACAGCTTTGAGTATATAATGTTTGGAAGTATCTATCAGGACTTCTTTTGCCTGTGCATAACTTCCCCATAGGATGAAAACCAGCCCGGTATGCCTGGCAGAGAGTTGACTGATTACCTCATCAGTAAAATTTTCCCAGCCATGCCTCTGATGCGATCCGGCCAGGTTAGCACGCACGGTTAGAGTTGCATTTAACAAAAGCACACCCTGCTTTGCCCATTTTTCGAGATTTCCTGATGTCGGAACAGGAACAGTAAGATCAGTTGAAAGCTCTTTGTAGATGTTTACAAGTGAGGGAGGCAATGCAATCCCGTCAGCAACTGAGAAACATAGTCCATGTGCCTGTTTGTCACCATGATATGGATCCTGGCCAAGAATAACCACTTTTACTTTGCTGAAAGGCGTATAATCGAATGCTGCAAATATCCGGTTGCCGGGAGGATAAACACGGTATACTTTCTTTTCGTCCAGCAGGAACGATTTCAGTTCATTAAAATAAGGTTTCTCAAATTCCGGCCGCAATACTTCCAACCACTCCTGCTCAATTTTCGGATCTGTATTTCCCATTAATGAATACTATATTTTTGGATAAAAGTAAGCAAAATAGTCAATATCCTGATCAACTTATAACAATCCGTGAAACTATCCGGAGTACAGCGCTATATGTGTTTTCGCAAACAATGATGTAATTGAGGAAGTTTATACATGCTTCATCATTCCTTCGCCAAATCTCCCAATCGCCCTCTCCCACTCTACTTTTTCTTTCTCTTCTTCCTGTTCTTCTCCTCTTCCTCTGCATCGCGAAGAAGGGTCTTCCAGTCTGATTTGGTTTCGGCTGTAAAAGCCAGAGTTTCTTTGTAATCCTGGTTTTTGATTTCCATTACGACCACAGGTTTACCGATATATTCTTCAATTTCTTCGAGTAAGGGTTTTTCGTTGTTGCTGCAAAAGGAAACAGCTATACCCTTTTTATCGGCTCTGCCTGTACGACCAACGCGGTGAACGTAGTTTTCGGGTTTCTCAGGAAGGTCATAATTGACAACAAAATCTACATTCGGAATATCGATACCACGTGCACTTACATCAGTAGCTATCAGTATTTTGAACTCGCCGTTTTTAAACCGTTTCATTACCTGTAGTCTGTCAAGTTGCTCCTTATCCCCATGAATAGTTTCGCATTTGATATTCAGCTTTTCCATTGCCAGACTTACACGCTCGGCGCGCACTTTGGTACGGACAAACACAACGATCTTACTTTCCGGATTTTCATTCACAAGGCGTTCAAGGAAAAAGCGTTTATCGTCCATTTCGATAAAAGCTACCGAATGCTCAATATTGCGGGCAACAGGATCTTTTGGGGAAATCTGAATGCGTATAGGGTTGGTTACCAACGAATAAGCAACATTTTTAATATATGGATTTATTGTTGCCGATAAAAAAAGTGTTTGCCGTTTACGCGGTAATTTCTTAACAAGCTGTTGAATATCATTAATAAAACCCAGGTCGAGCATATGGTCGGCTTCGTCAAGGATAAGGATTTCTATTTTGCTCAGATCGAGATGCCCCTGGCTTACCAGGTCGAACATTCGGCCGGGCGTGGAAACTATAATATCAACTCCCTGTTCGAGACGTTCAATCTGCGGATCCTGTTCAACGCCGCCCATCAGGCAAAAAACTTTTACACGAGTATGAGCTGAAATTGCCTGGAATACTTCGGTAATCTGCAAAGCAAGTTCGCGTGTGGGAACCATTACAATACATTTAATACCAGTGCTCCTGCTCGAAAATTTGTTTTCATGCAGCATATTTATTACAGGAATGGCAAAGGCAGCTGTCTTTCCGGTTCCGGTTTGGGCAATTGCCAATACATCATCGCCATGCATGATAGGGCCGATACTTTTGTATTGAATATCAGTCGGACGGCGAAAACCCGACTGCTCAATATTTTGTTTTATTTCAGGGGCAAAGTCGTACTGCTCAAATTTCATAATTCAGGCTTAAAGGCTGCAAAGATACGGAGGGAAAGTGAGTTATCGGGGGTTTTATTAGTTTGATGAATGAATCATTCAATACAATCTTCTGTTACGTCAAGTAATCCCCGGAATTAATTATTAGTCTGATTAATCTAATCCTTAAATCCTTATCACAAATTTACGGCAGTTAAATATTACTTTTTGCCATATTGTCAATTAACTATCAAACATTAACAACCGTTTGCAGCTCACAGACAATACTCATCACATGCTCAGGATTACAGACAAAGCTTCATTAACAATCCGCGAAATAGAATATTCAATCCGAATTAAGGATAGAGATTCATCATTTGAAGAATTGCGTGACCTTTTAAGGAGTGAATTAACAAAATATGGTGAGCGTAACAAGAGAATCAGGCAGGAATCTGCAAATCCTATACAGGAATTCCTCCGATCCAATATTGAACGAAGCATAATAACACGCGAGAATACCCAGATTTACTTTATCAATTACAGGGAAAAGGAAGGATCACTTCGGGTTGAGTTCACTTTACTTGTAATTACCAGCGGAGTCAATTATGCTCCTACCAGACAAGCACTTGATTACCTTATTAAAGATACCATTGTAGATTATTTCGAAGAAATTCTTGAAAGGCACATCTATGTGAACATCACTGTTGAAGCTACCGACAGGGAAATAGTGAACTTTGCTGATTCGGTTGCAGGTAAAAAAGATCATGCCCAACAACCCCGGCGCGACCTCCTCACCCGAACAGTAGCAATCGCAGCCCTGGTAATTGCTATAACTCTTGGAGCCGCATTTATATATAGAACAATAAATACAAACTCTCAGAAAGAGAATGCCAAACTTAAGGAAGAATACATTGATCTGCTTCTTGAAAAGAAGATTATTGAAGCCGTAAAAGATCAGAAGTTTACTATCAACCTTTATAAAATCGCGGATACAGCTGGCATGAGTCATAATCCCCCAGCTCAACCCAAATCCAAATAATCCATTCAACTAAAAATGTATGCTCTGCTGATTTCTACAATAGTCCGCATGTTATTGCATGTTTAATGTATTAAATCTGCAGCTACATGGATTCTGATGCTGAATACTATCGAAAGTTAAGTCAACAATAATTTTCCCGGTGATTAAATAAGTTAACTTCGCTAAGTAATAGAAAGTTGACTTAACTTAGTGATACTTTAAATTTATCACCATGGAAAAGCACGATTACTTAATGGATCAGATTGAACAACTCGGACAGGCACTGGCTGGGATCTTTTCGAAACTAATGGGACTCAGGGACCAGGGAAAAGTTCCAGAAGCCATTGAAATGACCAGTCTTTCGTTAAAGACTGAACTGGATCTGGATCTGGATGAACTATCGGCTATTCCTACTGACGATTTCGTTAGCCGCATGAAAGAAGATAATAGATTCAATCATTCGAACCTTGGAATACTGGCAGATATTCTTTTACATATTGCAGATAATATCCATATAAGTAATCCTGAAAGCATTCAGGACCAAAACCTTTATGGTAAATGTTTGAATGTGTATAAATATCTTAACGATCGGGATTTAACCTATTCGTTCGAGCGACAGGCAAAAATTGAACGAATTGATAGCTTATTAGATTAATTGAATACAAAATAGCCTGATATAATAAATCCAAGCAAATATAAAAACCGGAACCTCTATATCATTTGTTTTAGTTGTTGAAGAAGGCTATTATAGTTATTCGGCATCTTAATAGATTTCTTCTCCAGTTTCATTATTTCTTTTAATGATCCGGGTATCTGTACTTTAGTCAACGTCGATTTCTCCACCTCCTCAGGAAATTTAGCCGGGTGTGCTGTTTCCAGGAAAATACAGGTATTGTCTTTCATCAAGTCCGATTTCTTTATACCGGCATAGGCTACAGCTCCGTGAGGATCGGACTGATACGCATATTTCTGCTGCAATTCGGCCATGGCTGCACGGGTCTGGTCATCAGTAAACCAATATCCTTTAATATCGGTAGCCATTGCCGTGTGCTCAGCCTGATATAATTCCGACATACGCGGGAAATTACTTGGATTACCCACATCCATAGCATTGGTAATAGTATGATGCGTTGTCTGAGGCTGATATTCGCCACTCTTCAGATAATCGGGTACTGCATGGTTGCTGTTGGTAGCAGCAATAAACTGTTGAATCGGCAAACCCATTTTTTTAGCAATAAGTCCGGAAGTGAGGTTGCCAAAGTTCCCGCTTGGCACGCTTATAACCACAGGTTTTTTAACTTTACCCAACTGCGCCAATGCACTGAAATAAAAAAAGGATTGCGGAAACAATCTGGCAAAATTGATAGAATTAGCAGAGGTCAAATTCAGTTGCCGGTTAATTTCCATATCGGCAAATGCTTGTTTTACCATTCGCTGGCAATCGTCGAAATTTCCATCAACTTCGAGGGCGGTTATATTTCCGCCCATGGTGGTAAGTTGTTTTTCCTGCAATCCGCTCACCTTACCAGATGGATACAGAATGACTACTTTGACGCCTTTAATGTTGTAAAAAGCATTTGCCACGGCACTGCCGGTATCTCCTGAAGTTGCCACCAATAGTACAACTTCACGGTTTTCGTTTCGTAAAAAATACTGAAAAAGCCCTGCCATAAATCGTGCTCCGACATCTTTAAAAGCTAAAGTCGGGCCATGAAATAATTCAAGTACAAACAGGTTTTCATCCAACTGTTTTAATGGAATCGGGAAAGAAAGTGCTTCTTGTACAATTTGCTTTAGTGCTTCCCTTGAGATATCTTCTCCCAACATGGCATTTGATACTTCAAAGGCAATTTCCTGCAAACTCAGATTCGAAAGATTTATAAAAAACGAATCAGGTAAAACAAGAATACGTTCAGGCATATACAATCCTGATTCGCTCGAAATGCTTTTTAAAACAGCTTCTTTCAACGATACTTTTTGATCCGGGTTTTTTATATCGTAGTATTTCATTTGGTCTGGTTGATGGGATTGATGGGATTGATGAGATTGAGGAGATTGAGGAGATTTATGAGATTGAGGGGATTTATGAAGTAAAGACAAGGGGAAGGGGTGAGCTGGGGATAAGGGGATTGTTTCAAATTGGATTTATGAGATTTATGAGATTGAAGGGATTGATGCGATCGAAGGCAAGAAGTTCAAAAGTATTGATGCTATAAAGATGCTGATTACTATTTTCAGGTATGCTTTTTTTAAATAAGGCGATCC
>JBBQGD010000061.1:0-16876 GCA_038322655.1 Bacteroidales bacterium
TCCCTTTTATTTATGTACAAAGCTACTGATTTGGCAATAGGGGACAAAATATTTAGACTCAGAAAAGTGTTATTTTTCCCCGACCGTAATTACCGATAGCCCGAACGAATTGAATATCAGTTTATCGAACATCCTGAAAAGGAACACAAGCCTGTTATAAAGCCGTATTTGTCCGGCAGGAATAATTTTATGACGCTGGATTTTGCCTGACACATACCAACCTGCAATACCTGCAGCATTAAAATAACGGCTGTTCAAAATTTTGAAATTACAGGAAATAAATAAGGATTCCAGCTTGCGTCGGGTATATCGCCTGTAATGTTCGAGTTCCACATCAAAGCTGTTGAATAAGGATTGGTATGCCGGAACCAGAATGACCAGGTGACCACCCTGTTTCAATAATTTATAACAATTTGCAATGGCTAGATGGTCATCATAAATATGCTCCACTACGTTTAAGGCAAAAACAGTATCAAAACCATCAAAGTATTTGCTGAACCTGGTATCAAATTCAGGATCTACCAGGTTCATGTTTTCGATACCGAGAAATGAAGTGTTGCCTGCAAATTTTTCGCGCAGCGATTCGCAGTAGCTGTCGCGTATATCAGTGAGCAATATACTTGCATTGTCTTTCAGAAAATATTCCGAAATATTCCCTACCCCGCTGCCGATTTCAAGGATTTTTCCTTGGCAGTATGGTTTGATTGAACTGTACATCCATTGGTTCAGATGATTGGCCAGGGCTATTGTTTTCAGTGTATCTTCCCCTTCAACATCAACAGGCTTAAATGCAAACTCTTTCATTTGCTGAAGATATTGTATTTGAAAATGCAATAAATTGCTCTGAAACCATCTTTCCAGCTTATTTTTTTGCCTTCGGCATAGGTGCGGCCATAATACGAAATGCCCGCCTCATAAATCCGAATGTTAGGTACACGACTGATTTTAGCCGTAACTTCCGGCTCAAAACCAAAGCGGTTTTCTTTCAGAGTAATACTTTTAATTTTTTCGGCTCTGAAAAGCTTATAGCAGGTTTCCATATCCGAAATATTGATATTGGTAAGCAAGTTCGACAAAAACGTAAGAAACCTGTTGCCGATGGTGTGAAAGAAAAACAAAACCCTGTGTGGTTTTCCACCTGCAAAGCGGCTGCCATACACTACATCCGCGAACCCGTCGAGGATGGGCTGGAGCAAAATATTGAATTCACGCGGATCGTACTCAAGGTCGGCATCCTGCACAATGATAAAATCGCCGGTGGCCGATTGAATTCCGGTACGAAGGGCGGCACCTTTGCCACGGTTCACATCGTGTTTCTGGTAATTTATATTTATTCCCGGGTTATCGTGCTGAAACCGGAGTAATTCGGCCTCGGTGCTATCTTTCGAACAGTCGTTAACAACAACCAGCTCTTTTTCAATATTTTGAATTAATACAACGGAGCTAACCCGCTGGAGAATATTGTAAATGGTGGCTTGCTCGTTGTAAGCCGGAATAATTACGGAAAGTTTCATTTGTTACTAATTTGTTTTTAAAAGTCTGATGTATTACGTCAGGTTATTCTTAATATCATCTTCTCTACATACAGCAGGTTAGGGTTGATGATTTTTGTACTTATTGGCTATTTTATACATAATTGCAGCGTCAACAATATCACTAGCACAAATTTCAATCTGATTCATATGATTGTGAATTTTAGAATCTTAAATGAATCCATGGTATAAAATATTTGTTAATTTATTTTTTCAAAATTAGGTTATATCCTTCTGAGATTTGAAACCTCAGGATATTACCTTAATTCCTATAGTTAATTCCTCATAAAAAGTAGCTTCAATATATTAATTTTTTAGCTCGAAATAGTTTACAGGATTCAGCGTGGTATATTAGGTTATAATTTTCATTAATAATATGTTTAATTTTTTGATTACAAGAGTCCATTCTTGCATCCATATTACCTAGCACAAATACATACTCTATTTTTGTAGATGTATTTTTAGCATTACTTCTCCATTTTAAGCAATTAAGTTGATCAAATCTTGTGATATTACCTAACAACAAATTTGGTATCGATTTATCGTTCCACTTAATTGGAAAGTAATTTAATTCACATTCATAGTTTTCTAGAATAACCATTGGTTTATCGATTCCTATGTAATTTGAAAAATGTCCATGCAACCAATTGTCCGAAAAGTTAAGAGGAAGAACTACACTATATGGCAATATATATTTAGATGCCTCATTACATTGCAAAGCTACATGGTTTAAATCTTTAGTTGCATTGCTATAGAATTCATTTCTACTAAAATTTAAATACAAGACGATACCTACTATAAATAAACCAAACCATGTTGGAAATTTTTGAGTTGAAAGCCATATTATTAAAAAGAGAAAAAACAACAATCCTAATCTCACAGAAACATAACCTGCATTGCCATCTGAATCAGGTAGTTTGAAATACAAAACAAGAATGAAAATTGTAGATACAAGCCAAAATTCTGAAATTGTAAATATTTGCTTAACAACTGAAAAGAGTTTGTCTCTGAAAGTAAGTGCATAATTAATTTTTATTGAATTAATTCTATTATAAACGGCGATTATGAATATTGATAAGATGAGATAAAATATCTTTTTAGTATATACTTCTTCTGAACTGTTGAGTGCTATAATGGGTCTTATGTTTTTGATCCAATTAAGCAACACATCATTTGATAAGAAAGTGTAGTTTCCTGAAGGTTTTCTTGAAATAACATAATAAGAAAAAAGAAACAAGGGGATAATAGATGACACAAGTATGATCCCACTTTTTTTGACAGAATCAAAAAATATTTGTTTTATATTATTTGGATTTTCAGCAAGTTGCAGAGTAAACTTTATGAAAGTATAGATCCCAATTAGAAATAGTAAAATTGCAAAAATGAATATGTGAGAAAAATAAATTAGTATAATTAATGAAAATAACTTTAATGTATTTTTAATAGTAGTAATATTTTGCTCATTTTTAATCCAAAAATTGAGCGTAAATAGCACTAAAACAAGTGCTATAGAAAAATTATAGAATCCTAAAAAAAAAATTGAAGAATAAGTAAATGGGAAAATTAGATAGCTAAACAGTATATTATTTGTAGAGACAGTTTTAATTAAAGCTCTAAAAGATAATGGTAAACCTATCATATAAAACAAAAGCAATACTTTTTCGGCAACGAATGCGGGAAAAAACAAACTAAAAGTGGCAAGGACTAAATGCCCTGTCCAATTTGGGACTGGTTCTAAATTGAAAATAAAAAAATTGTTTAGAAGTCCGTTTTTTTCGAACAGTAAAGTTTTTATGAGTTGTGAATTATAGAGATGAGCTGGTCCATCTAAAGTTGGGAAAAATTTACTTGATAAAATTGGAATTAGATTAAGCCCAATTATCATAAGAAAGAAATATTTTTCTATCTTATGATAATAATCACTTTTAATTATACTCCTCATCTGAAACATTTTTCAAACAAATATAGGTTAAAAAAAGCACACTCTTATGTTTAATGAGACGACTTAAGTAGGTAAAAATATAAAAATGAATAAGGCGTCGCAAATTTTATTGAGGCCAGTTTAAAACTGTCTCATTTTTTTTGGGAGGCTCACATGAAGGAATCTGATAAATCTGATAATCAAAAAAAACTTCAAATTATTTACAATTTATAAATATAAATACCATTGTATTCTCCGATCTGATGGTGAATAAATGGAGCTACATCTTCTCGTTTCAAATTATCCTTGCCTTCTACAATCATATATTTTGCACCAAACCAAATTTTACGTTTTGTTTGATTAACGCCTTTGTAATGCAGGGAGTAATGATAATCAGTAAACCCTCTTTGTTGTAAAAGAACGAGTGTGACATTCGGTGTTTCATCTGGAATAGAAATTACTCTATCTTCGAATTTGATACCTAATCCCCTAAGATAGGGAACAATCCCTTCATATTTTTTTTGATGAATCTCCCAATCCCAATAGCGGTATTCCCAGTAGTCCTGTACCTTTTTATCTAATGGAATATTTTTTTTCACAAGAAAATGATGAGGATTAAAGCGCGCCCATGTTAAAATTGCATTGTAATTTATTAAAAAAAGTAACATAACAGCTGCAATTATTTTAACCCCAAAAAGTTTAAAGAACTTATTTCCATTAGATCTAATGATAGTTAAAAATACAAGTATAATAAAAGGAATTATGATAGTTGCATCAATTAAAAAATATTCATGACGATCCAGTCCTCCAAAAAAAAGAACAATGAAAATAAAAACTCCTACCAATAAAATAGAAGTAAAAATCAACAACTCTTTATTTGCCCTTTTCCAGAAAACATTTGAAATAATAAAAATTGCCATCAATAAACCTAGTGCATAGGGATTATAAAAATATATCAATGTATTTTCATAAACTACATCAAGTATATCATGAATTTGTTTTGCCGATAAATTCCATATGGGAAGGATTGATTGATTAAAAACTCCTCCCAGATTTTTTGCATTGTACTCTCTTGTATATAAAAACCAAGCCCCCAAGATTCCAGCTACAAAAAATATAGAAACTAATTGTTTAATTAATTCTTTTGGGTTTGTTCTAATAGTTTTAATATTTATAATGAAAAACATGGCATTTATTGCCAGAAAAGCAAAGAGACTCGATATTTTTATTAATCCCCCAAGGGTAAAAAGAACTGTTGCAATAATTAGGAGAACAGATTTTTTTGAATCAAGATACTTGAAAAAATAAAATGTCGCTATTAGCGAAAATCCGAGTGCCGGTATATTGGGTAAAAAATTAAATGCATAATACCCGATCAAGGGTGAAGAAGCCAATGCGAGGCTTACTAAAACGGACCAGAAATGATCGTCCAGAAATTTAAAGGATAATTTATACAAACAGAACAATCCAATACTCAATATTAAAAAATTTAAAAATCTTGGAACAAAGGGAGTTACACCGGTAATATTCCAGATTTTTGCGGTAATGTAATAAAGGATGGGAAATTCACTGACTGTCTTCCCGCCTTTATCCTCGGCCACAAAAAGAATAGATGGTTCAAAAAAGCTATTTTTTTCATAATAATAATTTAATGCAAAGGCATAACTATCGCTCTGTCTGTACACATGTTGCGAAAACGGCCCTCTGGAAGCTACCGTATTATATCCCAGTAAAAAAAAATAGGTGGTTGCAATCAAAAGAAAAACTGCATACGGGAAATACTTTTTATGAAATATTTTTATTTGTAGCCTATTCATTACCATTTACTTAAATTAATTTTAAAGCAGCTTATTTTACATTACAACTGTATCGAGCCTAAGTTAAACTTCGAACAAATTACTTTCAGAAACTAAGTAATTAGGGCGTTGTTTGTTCTCAATAAAGAGTTTTCCAAGGTATTCTCCAATAATTCCGAGCATCAGCAAATTAATTCCGCCAACAAATAATACACTGATAATCACAGAAGCCCAGCCGGTAATGGCTTTGTTAGTAAACATGAAAATATAAGCTGCGTACAATCCATATAAAAATGAAAAAAATGCAATTACCAAGCCAAGATAAACCGACAGGCGCAAAGGTTTTACACTAAATGCGGTAACCCCTGATGTTGCAAATTTCAACATTTTTTTGAAAGTATATTTGGTTGTGCCGGCATAGCGATCGTTGGAAGTAAATTCAATATTTCCCTGGCGAAAGCCCATCCAGGGGAAGATCCCCCTAAAAAAAAGAAAATTTTCATGAAACAGTTTGAGTTGTTTCATCACCTTTTTGTCCACCAACCTGAAATCGGCCATTCCATTTTCAATATTTACATCCGAAAACTTTCGTATAAACAGATAAAATAGCTTTGAAGTCCACTTTTTTTTTGCCGAAATCGTTTTGTGGTCTTTCCTGATGGTATTTACAATTTCAAAGCCTTTTTCCCATTTAGCGATGAGCTCGGGAATTATGGCAGGAGGGTGCTGTAAATCTGCATCTAGACTGATAGCACAATCGCCCGATGCAAAATCATACCCTGCTTTTAATGCGTTTTGATGACCAAAATTACGCGAAAACGATATGTACTTTACCGAAGTATTTTCTTTGGCCAGTGTATGTATAATGTGTAGCGTGTTGTCACGGCTTCCATCATTCACGTATATTACTTCGTACTTATAATTTGAAGGTAGATGCTGAAAGAGATTTTTATTAAAAGCAACAAGACTTTCTTCCTCATTCAAACAAGGCACAATTACAGTTATTTTCTTTTCGGGTTCCATCAGTTAATTATTTATAAAAGTATAGCTCAGAGTTTGTTTTAAAAATGGAGGAAACATTTATGTTAATTAGAAAACAATCTTTGTGATCGGGGATTCCTGTTTTTATAAAAGTATTGGGATAAAAGAAGTAACGCAAGCGTTAAATGGCAAGTAAAGAATGAATTAATGTTATTGCTGAATGGGGATATATCGATGTTGTGATTGATTTGATGATGATTTATTTCAAATGAACACATGAAATTGAAAGAAGAAATGAACTGCATGCTTAAAGGTTTAGCCCCAATTACGAATTGCATATTGCAATTTCACGTCATTTTAGTCATCACAGCATTTAAACAAAACATGAAAGAATCCACAAATTGGTAGTCCTTTACTCAAGAGATAGCTACTTCACTTATGGATTACCCGAAGTTCAAATTAATTTTTAACAAACTCTTAATACACAAAAGCAATTTTCAGATCATCAATATAAACTGTTTGTTTACTTTTGTTCCAGGCATAAAAACTTATTTCGTGTTCGGGTTTTAGTGGTTTATCGTCGAAATAAAACGAGGCTGAAAACTCAACCCATCTCCCGGTTTCGCCAAGTATATCAGCAAGTGGATATGCCTTCCAATTGTAAGTTTGTTTGTTTTCGCTTATTCCACAAATTATTTCAAAATCGCGATTTGCGATGGTAGTATAAACCCAACCGTTAACAATAGCCATTTTAGGCAGCCTCGAATCAATGTTTTTTAGTGCTTCTTTATATGTATAGCTATAAGGCAAAGTATCATTAGTTATTCCGGCAAAAATACCTGAATGTGCTTGCGGATTGGTCATTGCAATAACTGTATTCTCATTATACCATGATGGAACCTTTCCCATTGCATTTTCCATATCATTCGTTATTACAACTTCATTCTGGTCTGACTGATAACCAGATTGTGTTTTGTTTCCTGAATTTGAGCACGCTGAAAGAATGAATCCTGCAAGTACAAAAAAGAATAGTTTTTTCATATAAATAGTATGATTAGATTTTTATTTTTGACAAAATTAAAGTATTTTGATTATTAATTCAAAAAAAGGTTTGAAAGGTTGAGAGCACGCAGATAAACAATCGGCATTTTAATCAGATGTATCTTTATCAATATTACCGAACCCGGTTACTGATTTCTAGTAACTATACCATTTTCTGAAACAAATTCTGTTGGAACAGAATCCGATCTGAAGTGTTTTCCGGAAGTTCTCATAAATAAAAAAACTTCAAATGGAAGTTCTACGTTAATGAATTTGTAATGCTTTAGTAAAACAAAATTGGGATTTTCCAAAAATGCACTCAACGGAATATTAGCATCACCTTTCATGAAATGTGAATCCCAAAGCACCAAAGTGCTGTCGGGCAAACGGTTAATGCTTTCTGGTTCTGCTGAATAAAGCATTTCAACTGCTTTATTGTCGAATGGATCAGCATCTACTGAAGTAGGAAGCAAAGGATTCTGGTAATATATCTTTAGACCAGGTAAGGATTTTTGCACGTAAATGCTCATTTGTTTCATCACCACCTGTTCATATGACGGCCGAAACGGATAATACCCATGAGAGAATACAGATATGACTATAATAAAAAGTATTGTTGCGATGATAAATGGATTAACATACCTGAATTTATTTAAAACTGAAATGTTGATATGATTGAGACCAATTACTGCTATGAATGCTGATCCGGGTATAAGTACCGACAGGTAACGGACCATTCCCAGGTTATTCAGAATTCCGGGCATGCCAAACAAAAGACTGTGCAATAAAAAGCAACCAACCGTACTTCCCAGAAATAATATTAATAGCTCTGGCACATATTCATACTCAGGTTTAAGGCGATAAAACCTGTATGCCTGGTAAAGAATAATTCCGAAGCCGATAAGCAGTAAAACCGTATAAACCGATCCCCAGATTTGATTTTGCACATGGAAATAATGGAAATAACTTCCCTTCATGCCGGAATAATTATCTCCAACCAATTTGTAATTCTGAGTAATTATCCAAAAAATATCTTTGTAATAAAAATACCCTGCAATAGTATAGAAGATCGTAACTGTAAAAAGTAATGGAATAGCAATAATTTGTCGGCGATAAATATAAATCAATAGTAACAAGGGCATTACTACATAGGCCTCAGGTCGTACAAAAGGAAGAAAAGAAGCCACAATGGCACTTAAGTTATATTTTTTGTTGAAAACCAGCCAAACAGATAAAATGAATAATGTCCCGAAGAAAATTTCAGCCAGGCCTGAATTCATCACAGCGAAGTAAACGGGTGCAAAGAATACAAAAACCGGTATCGACCATGCAAGTTTCAGTTTCATTTTTGATGCGATGCTGTATAATAATAACGAGGTAACAACAGCATTGAGAGCCTGAAATACAGCCATGCCTTTTAATCCAAATTGAGCAAAAGGCGAACTCACAAGCGTAAAAAAGGGTTTGCCCCAAAGGTAGAGTAAAAGATGCGGGTGTTTCCACGAATACCTGGCAATAACATAATGCATAACACCATCACCGGTATCATAAGTGCCATCAGCACTCAGAAAAATAAAAACAACAGCAAAAAAGGATAAGAAAAGAATACTATAAAAGAGAATCTTATCAGTTTTAGGTTGCATGTAATTCCTAATTATTTATTTAATAGAAAATCGCGCTTACTCCTGGTAATAAACCCTTTTTACCCTCTGTGATATACTCGACAAGATTTCGTATGGTATAGAACCCATTTCATCCGCCAGTCGGGTAATTGGCAAATCTTTCCCGAAAATCAGAACTTCGTCTCCTTCATGCGCATTTATACAGGTTATATCTATCATTGTCATATCCATGCAAATACTGCCGACAATAGGTGCTAATTTTCCTCTTACTTTTAAGTGTCCAATACCATTGCTCAATGCTCTGCTCAATCCGTCGGCGTAGCCAATTGGAACAATGGCGATGGTAGTTTCCTTTTTAGCTTTGTAACGGCGGTTGTATCCAATAGTATCGTCAGGTTGAACATGTTTTATTTGCGAAATTACCGAACGCAGGGTGCTAACATTCTGCAGGAACTCCTGCTCCTCCGGCATAGGAGCTATGCCATACAATCCTATTCCAACGCGAACCATATCAAAACGTGCTTCAGGGAATCGGGTTATGGCTGCAGTATTGGCGATATGACGAAGGATAGGATAGTCAAACTCATAATTTATTCGGTCCGAAATCATACGGAAAAGGCTGATCTGGTGACGTGTAAAATCATCATTGCTTACGTTGTCGGAAGCAGCCAGGTGTGAAAATACTGATTTTACGCTGATAGTTGCTCGTCCTTTGATCTGGTTTATTAACTCATCTACTTCGGTTGGGTCAAATCCAAGGCGATGCATGCCGGTATCAATTTTAATATGAATCCCGACGGTTTGCGAATTTGAGGTCATTCTTAACAAAGCAGATTCCAGCATTTTCAGCACTCTGAAACTATAAATTTCGGGTTCAAGCTGGTACTTTATAATCGCATCAAAACTTTCTTCATCCGGATTCATTACCATTATAGGAAGTTTGATGCCCGCTTTTCGAAGCTCGACTCCTTCATCAGCATAGGCTACGGTGAGGTAATCAACCTGGTGAAACTGCAATACATTGGCTATTTCGTAGCTGCCGCTTCCATAGGAAAACGCTTTCACCATTGCCATAATTTTCACTCCCGGATCTACCATCGAACGGTAATAGTTCAGGTTGTGAACCAGGGCGTTAAGGTCGATCTCAAGCACTGTTTCGTGTGTTTTTTGCTGCAACGATTCAGTTATACGTTCGAATCCAAATATTCGTGCTCCTTTTAGTAAGATACTCTCATTTGCAAATTCATTGAGCGAATATGAATCCAGGAATTCATCGGTACTTTCAAAAAATTGATTTTCCATTTTGAAAAGTGCTGCATGCTTGCTAATCCCTTTTCCAACACCAATAAAACGGTCAACTTTTTTTTGTTCAAGCAATTCGCTCACTTCGTTATACAGGTGGCTGTCGCTTCGTCCGCTTTGCAGGATATCTGATAAAATAACAGTCTTTTTTCTGTGTTGCTTCTGCTGGTTGAGGAAATCCAGTGCTATGGAAAGTGAATCAATATCATTGCTGTAACTGTCGTTGATAAGAGTACAATTATTGATCCCAGCCTTCATTTCGAGACGCATTGCAAGTGGCTGCAATGTGCGCATACGTTTGGAGATCAACTTATGGTTGTATTCCATCAGCAACATCGTCGCCCAGCAATGTATTGCATTTTCTATTGAAGCTTCGTCAATAAACGGAATATCAATAGTGACTGCGCTTTCTTTATATAATCCTGATAGTTTTGAGAAATGCCCGTCGGATTGAACTGATTTGATTTGTAGATCCGCTTCGATTTTACGGCTCCAGGTGAAAGTTTCAATATTTTTAAGAAGACCTGTTTTAATTATTCCTTCCTGAAGCTCTTTCTGATCAATACAATATATCAGCGTTTTTACTTTCGTAAATAGCTTGAGCTTTTCGCCGGCTTTTTGTGTACGGCTTATAAAATTCTCGTCGTGGGCATGGCCTATGTTAGTAAAAATACCGATCGTAGGTTGAATTATCGGTTGCAGGTGATCCATTTCATCCTGCTC
The DNA here is from genome assembly GCA_038322655.1 of Bacteroidales bacterium. GTDB lineage: Bacteria > Bacteroidota > Bacteroidia > Bacteroidales > UBA4417 > UBA4417. The sequence goes on from JBBQGD010000061.1 coordinate 10,919, forward strand.
GGAAATACCGGCTTCGAAAATACCAAGATCATGATCTTCGCGCATTTGCCATACTGACAAGGGTACCCCTATCTGAGAATTGAAACTTTTCGGGCTGCGGACAATATTTCTGCTTTCGTTCATCAACTGGTAAAGCCATTCTTTAACAATAGTTTTACCATTACTTCCTGTGATACCTATTACCGGTATATTGAATTGTTTACGGTGGGCTGCAGCCAAAGTCTGCAAAGCGGTTAATGTGTTTTTAACCTTGATGATATTTGTATCATAAAGCAATAATAAGTTGGAAGGCTCATGTTCGACAACGAAATTCCGGACACCTTTTTCGTAAAGTTCCTCAATATATTTATGCCCGTCGTTGCGCTTGCTTGTAAGTGCGAAAAATATACTTACTTCAGGAACTATCAATCGCCGGCTGTCAATGGCCAGTTCACTGATAAGGGTATTTGTATTACTCTCAAGGATCAGTTCACCTTTAACAATCCGGTTTATGTCGTTGATCGAATATTCAGATTTACTCATTATCTACTTTAAAAAAATAATTTAATTTGGTTATCGAAGTAGTGATCGTATAAAAAGTCGGCTATCAGAATCCCCGTGAACATAAAGTTATCACATTTTTTTACTTCTCACTTTTTCATCGAAATAGACTGGTAATTATTCCTGCTTTTTTATCCTTGCATCATCTCTTGTCAATATTACTACAAGGATCTGATATTTAATTGTTTCCCCTGTTTTTGGAACCCAATCTGCTACACTAATACTCTTTCTCTTTTTTACTGAAACCTAATGGATTCTTGTTCAATTCAGCCCATTCCTTGCGGTTTTTAAATACTTCGCAGGCAAGATAGGTTGCAGCACGCATTGATTCGGCTGCAGCCACGTCTTTTCCTGCAATATCATAAGCTGTACCATGTGCAGGCGAAGTGCGGACATAAGGAAGTCCGGCAGTGAAATTTACTCCGTCCTCGAAGCACAGGGTTTTAAAAGGTATAAGGCCCTGATCGTGATACATAGCCAATACGGCATCAAATTGCTTATATCCTGATGAAGCAAAAAAACCATCAGCCGGAAAAGGCCCGTAAGCTAGTATTCCTTTTTGTTGTGCAGCCTGAATGGCCGGAGTTATAATTTCCAGTTCCTCTTTACCTATCAGTCCGTTATCTCCTGCGTGTGGATTTAATCCCAGTAACGCAATACGCGGTTTGCGTATGTTAAAATCCTTACGTAATGATTCTTCCAGTATATCGATTTTGGTTGTGATAAGCTCCGCCGTAATGGTTTTTGCAACTTCGTCGAGAGGGATATGCTCGGTAACAACTCCGATACGTAAATTCTCGCCTACCATTAACATCAGGTATGCAGTTACTCCGAACTTTTCGGCCAAATACCCTGTGTGACCTGTAAAAGGTTTTTGAGCAGCATCCTGAACATTATGTTTATTAACCGGAGCTGTAACCAAAACATCTATCAATCCTTTTTTCAGATCTTCGACAGCAGCATTTATGGATAGCAGAGCCATTTCGCCGGCAATAATTGTAGATTCACCAAGGTCAATCTTAACCTCTTTTTCTGTAAGATTTATGAGGTTTGCTTTTTTAGGCGAGGCCTGGTCGGCTGATCGTATAATATTAAAACTGAAATCCGGAATATTCAACATCTTTCGATGATACGAAGCGGCTTTTGAAGTTCCGTAAACAATGGGTGTAAAAAGTTCAGTGATGCGCTGGTCGAGACAGGTTTTGATAATTACCTCGTAGCTTATGCTGTTAATATCGCCGTGGGTAATACCTACAGCTATATGGTTTTCGTTTTCAGAAGTTCGGATCATGTTATTCCATATTATTTCCTTGGCTGCAAAGATAAGCTTTTGACTTCATTGTGCATTTTTAAGTATCAATTTGTTACTTTTGTTATTGTGAAGTTGGATAATATCCTATAATCTGACAGTTTTTTTCATAAATATATTTCAATGTTTAATGTTTCCCTTGCCGTTTCATCGCCCCTTCTCACCTTGCAAAGTCTTCTCTCACCTATTATCCACCATTCTAAATCACTGATAGGTTGATTTTAACCCTTGAACGTCGCAGCCATTTGAACCTTGAGCAAATGAATATTTTAATGATAGAATACTTAGTCTTATGAACACTTGTTTTTTCGTAAGCGATCTGCATGGCAAAATGAGCCGTTACGGAGTGCTGCTTAAAATAATTAAAAGGGAGAAGCCCGATTTTGTTTTTATTGGTGGTGATTTGTTGCCACACAGAAAAATTGAAGCTGGTGAAATCCATGATGAAGGAATTGATTTTGTAAAAGATTTTCTGATCCAGAAGTTTACTAAACTTAAGGAAAAAATGGACTGCGCTTATCCTGATATTTTCCTGATCCCGGGGAATGATGACCATAAAATTTTATTCGGTTCAGTTGTCGAAGGTGAAAAAAAAGACTTGTGGCGAAACCTTCACAATCAATGTGTTGTGATAGGCAAATACAGGTTTTATGGATATGCATGTGTTCCTCCAACACCTTTCAGAAATAAAGACTGGGATAGGTTTGATATTTCGAATGAGATTGAAATTGGTTGCATTTCACCAGCGGATGGATATCATTCAATGCCACCTGACCATGACCCGGAAAATGATACCATTCAAAAAGATTTACAAGTCCTGACGAATGATGATAAAATGGAATTCAGTGTGTTCCTGTTTCATTCACCACCTTATAATACGTTGCTTGATCATGCAACATTACATGCTGTTAACCCTGATCAGCCATCTGTTACTTTAAATGTGGGGAGCAAGGCAATTCGCAACTTAATTGATGAGAAACAACCTTTTATCACCATGCATGGCCATATTCATGAGTCACCACGAATCAGCGGCGAATGGAAACAAAGATTAGGGCGAACCTGTTCTTTCTCGGCTGCACACGATGGTCCTGAACTAGCTCTGATCAAATTTGAGTTAAATGATCCAATGTTAGTGACACGAAGACTTATAAAAACATAAAAAGCCGGATGTTGGATTTCGGATTTTGGATGTTCGAAGTCGAATTTGACAACAGTGATTGAAACCTGAAACACAGTTTCTTATCAATCCCATCAATCCCTTCAATCGCATCACTCTCATCAATCCATGAACGCCGCAGGCAATTGAACTTTGAACATTTTAACGCAAAGCTTTGAACGCCGCAGGCATTTGAACATTTGAACATTTGAACAATCGAACAATTGAACAATTGAACGCCGCAGGCATTTGAAACTTTAACAATCGAATAATTGAACATTTGAACCCGCTAGTCCTTAAATCCTTTTACAAAATCAAAAAGCAGCCTTACTCCAACACCTGTTCCACCAATGGTGCGGTAGCTGTCGCGCTTATCCAGGAAAGCAGGACCTGCGATATCCAGGTGAATCCAGGGGTAATCGGTGAAATGCTGTAAAAATTTACCTGCGGTGATTGCCCCGGCAAATTTGCCCCCTATATTTTTAAGGTCAGCAATTTCAGACTTCAGCAACTCTTCATAATCATCACAGAAAGGAAATTCAGCAACGCGCTCGCATACTCCGAAGCTTGATTTCACCAGTTGCGGGAAATATTTTTCAGCTTTATTCTGCATTCCGGCAATACCGATATTTCCTATGGTAGCCTGGGCCGATCCCGTGAGTGTTGCCAGGTCAATTACAAGCAGTGGATCATATTTTTTTGCATACGTCAGCGCATCGGCAAGTATAAGCCTGCCCTCGGCATCGGTGTTGAGCACCTCAACTGTAGTGCCGTCCATCATGGTAATAATATCTCCGGGGACGTAGGCATTGCCATCGGGCCTGTTGTCGGTGGCAGGTACAAGCGCTATAACATACACCGGTAATTTTGCCATTGCAATGGCATACAGGGCCGAAGCCACGGCAGCTGCACCCGACATATCACATTTCATGGTGTCCATGGAAGATGTAGGCTTCAGGCTCAGTCCGCCGGTATCGTAAACCACACCTTTGCCGACAAATACAATAGGTTTCCTGTTTACGGCTCCTTCGGGTTTGTATTCCATTATGCTGAACGTCGGTGGATCTATACTTCCAAGGTTCACGGCCAGCAGGCCACCCATTTTCAGCGCCTCGATTTTCTGTTTGTTTAAAATTTCAATTTTTATACCTGCTTCATTGGCCATGGCTTCAAATTCCGAAGCCAGCTTTTCGGCATTGAGTGACGATACCGGTTCATTTATCAGCGAACGGCAGGTAAACACTGCTTTGCAAAGAATATTAAGTTCAGTTATGCTTTTTTGATCAAGCCCGGGACTCATGACTTCAATCTTTCGGAGCGACGATTCCTTGTCTTTCTGATCTTTACGGTATTTCAGAAACTGGTAGGTGCCCAGCACCATTCCTTCGGCAAAAGCCAGTGTTTCGCCGTGCAAATGGTTGGTATCAATTATACAAACCGCTTCAGTTTTGTGCTCATTAAAAATACCCAGCAGGCTTTCGCCGGCTTTACGGGTCTTTTCAAGTTTTTTATCCGGCGTAGTCTTATTATCTGAGTCAATTTTACAAATAATTGTAATATGACCAAGTTTATTCAGAATAACCGTATTCTGATCTTTTTCGGATAACCTTTGAGAAATATATTTGGTTTCCTTTTCATCAAATATACCTTTTGGTAAATGTGAAATTTCGGAAACCAGGAAAACATTGGTTTCGTTCTGATTTATCTTTATTGTTTTGATAATTTGTGGAAGCATCTTTCGGGTATTATTGAGTTTATTTTTAATTATGTTGTGAAATTCTTACATCGCCCTGAAGCGTTCTGACATCGTCTAAAACCGTTCTGACATCGCCTAAAACCGTTCTAACATTGCCTAAAACCGTTCTGACATCATCTAAAACCGTTCTGACATCGTCTTGAACCGTTCTGACATCGCCTTGAAGCAGTCTGACATCGCCTGGCAAAATTAAACTAATGCCATTGAATAGAAAGGAAATTTATCAGGCCTTGGCTAAACGCCCCATCACACTATCTCTCCTTCAAGAGACGCGAGGCATCGCGTCTCTATCCTCCCCACGTCTCCCTGTCGAGACTCCGGTAATGAATTGCTTCCGCCAGGTGTTCGGTTTTAATATCCGGACTGTTATCCAAATCGGCTATGGTGCGCGATACTTTCAGGATGCGGTCGAAAGCACGGGCCGATAAGCTTAGTTTTTCCATAGCGGTCTTCAGCAGGTTATGGCCTTCTTCGGTGATAACACAGATCTGCCGCAGCATTTTGCTGCTCATCTGTGCATTGCAATGGGTATTTTTGCTTTCCTTGTATCTTTCCTCCTGGATGAGCCGTGCGCGGGTGACTCTTTCGCGGATCACCGCGCTCTTTTCCGACTCCCGCAAACTGGTCAGCTCACGGAAAGGCACAGGCACCACTTCAACATGAATATCAATGCGATCGAGTAAAGGACCCGAGATTTTATTCAGGTATTTCTGTACGATACCCGGACCGCACACACAATCCTTTTCAGGGTGGTTGTAATACCCGCAGGGACAAGGATTCATGGCGGCAATAAGCATAAAGCTTGCCGGATATGTAACCGAAAATTTAGCTCTTGAGATAGTTATAACCCGGTCTTCCAAAGGTTGCCGCAGCACTTCCAGCACAGTACGTTTAAACTCTGGGAGTTCATCCAGAAACAAAACGCCGTTGTTGGCCAGTGAAATTTCCCCGGGTTGTGGATTTCCTCCGCCACCGACCAAAGCCACATCCGAAATCGTATGATGCGGACTGCGGAACGGCCTGATACTGATCAGCGAGGCTTCGCGCTCCATTTTGCCGGCAACCGAATGAATTTTGGTGGTTTCGAGCGCTTCATGTAAATTCAGCGGAGGTAATATGGATGGCAAACGTTTGGCCAGCATGGTTTTTCCGGCACCAGGCGGTCCAATCAGGATTACATTATGACCACCGGCAGCA
>JBBQGD010000062.1:0-16739 GCA_038322655.1 Bacteroidales bacterium
CATCAGTTCGCCTAGTTCGAGGAAATCGGCTACACGGCCTGCTTTCTCAAGCTCAGGATTTACTTCGTTATTTTCACCTGTTATTTTTACATCTTTCCAGAATTCGTCTCTTACCTCACGGATTAAGGTAATTGCTTTCTGTAGCCCTTCTTTATTACGGGCCATGCCCACATACTCCCACATTATTTTACCTAACTGACGATGGAAATGATCGACAGTTTTGGTTCCTTTAACATCAAAAAGTTTCTGCAGACGTGCCTTTACCTGTTTTTCCGACTCATCAAATTCAGGCAGATCGGTTTTAAAACGTGGAACATTAATCTGGTCGGCCAGGTAATTCTGCATGGTATATGGAAGAACAAAATACCCGTCAGCGAGTCCCTGCATTAATGCCGAAGCGCCCAGCCTGTTTGCGCCATGGTCGGAAAAATTGGCTTCGCCGCCAATAAATAATCCGGGAACGGTTGACATAAGGTCATAATCAACCCAGAGCCCGCCCATAGTATAATGTGCTGCGGGATATATCATCATTGGAGTTTCGTATGGATTTTCATCCACAATTTTCTGATACATCTGGAAAAGATTCCCGTAACGTTCTTCTATAACATTACGCCCCAGCCGTTTGATTGAATCGGCAAAGTCGAGGTATACGGCCAGCCCGGTTTCGCCAACGCCGAAGCCTGCATCGCAGCGCTCCTTGGCAGCACGCGAAGCCACATCACGCGGAACCAGGTTTCCGAATGCCGGGTAACGGCGTTCGAGGTAGTAATCCCGGTTTTCTTCGGCAATATCTTTCGGTCTCAGTTTATTATGCCGTAAAGGTTCAACATCTTCCTTACGTTTTGGAACCCAAATACGACCATCATTACGCAAACTTTCGCTCATCAATGTCAGTTTCGACTGAAAATCGCCGTGAACCGGAATACAAGTTGGGTGTATTTGTGTAAAGCATGGATTTCCGAAAAAGGCACCTTTTTTATATGCTTTCCAGATTGCGGTTGCATTGCTTCCCATTGCATTAGTCGACAGGAAGAATACATTTCCATATCCTCCCGTGGCCAGTATAACAGCATGGGCCGAATGTCTTATAATTTCTCCGGTAACAAGATCGCGGGTTATGATGCCCCGGGCACGTCCGTCGATTATTACTACATCCAGCATTTCCTGCCGGGTAAATGATTCAATATTTCCGAGGCTTACCTGCCTGCTGAGGGCACTGTATGCACCAAGTAACAGCTGTTGCCCGGTTTGTCCGCGGGCATAAAACGTACGTGAAACCTGGGCACCGCCAAATGAGCGGTTGTCAAGCATTCCGCCATACTCACGGGCAAAAGGAACACCAAGTGCTACGGACTGGTCGATGATGTTGCCACTTACTTCTGCCAGGCGATACACATTGCCTTCGCGTGAACGGTAATCGCCACCTTTAATGGTATCGTAAAACAAACGATAATCGCTGTCGCCATCATTCTGATAATTTTTTGAGGCGTTGATACCTCCCTGGGCAGCAATACTATGAGCGCGACGCGGACTGTCCTGGTAACAGAAAGCTTTTACTTTAAACCCTAAAGCACCCAATGATGCAGCCGCTGATGCCCCAGCAAGTCCGGTACCTACTACAATAATATCGAGTTTCCTTTTGTTCGAAGGGTTTACAAGGGCAATATGATCCTTGTAATTGCTCCATTTTGTTGCAACGGGCCCTTGTGGTATTTTTGAATTAAGTTTTGTCATACAAATTATGCTTTTATAAGCTGACAATCAGCTATTTGAAATGCCGGTTACTTTATGAAGATAAAAAACAAGGGAATGCTTGCAAATCCCAGCGGTACCACAATTGAATAGATAGTACTTAATGCTTTTATAAAAGGAGTGTATTTGGTGTGATTCAATCCCAGCGTTTGAAATGCCGACTGGAAAGCATGGTGCAAGTGAAATCCCAGGAAGATCATAAGAATAACATACAAAACAGCATAGAACTTATCAGCGAAAAGTAAGGTAGCCATCTGGTAAAAATCTTCCTTTCCAACACCTTCGGGAGGACTTACCAGTCCAAGTTTTACAAAATAGAAATTAGTGAAATGTATGACAAGAAAAATGAAGATGATTGCTCCTGTGTGTATCATGTATTTTGAGAAAAATGACAGATGCGAATAGCCTTCAACCTTGTACCTGACAGGTCGTGCCAACCAGTTCTGTATCTGAATAATAATCCCGATAATGATATGAATTATAAAGCCACCCATAAGGAAGATCTCCATGATTTTTATCAACGGATTTGTTGTCATAAATTCTACAGCCACCATAAAGGCAGCTCCGTCATCTTTACTTAAAAGCAGAAGATTGATTGCCAGGTGAACAACCAAAAAAGAGATTAAAAAGAGACCGGCAAGGGCCATCACAACTTTTTTGGTGATAGAGGAGTAAGATAATAATTTATTGCCCATACGATTAATGATTTGATATATTTACTGACAACACATTATTTGGCATTGAAAATAATTCATACTTTTGGTTGCCTGTGAGAAGAACAAATATATAAACTTTACTATTTGAATTTGGTACACAGGAAATAAAATGTGACTTTTTTTTAAAAAAATCACAAAGAACCTTTTAACTAATTAATTGTCAGTATTATGCGATATCAACTCATTAATAAAGAAATGTATATCCGAAACCGTACTAAGCTTGTAAAGAAACTGAAACCCGGTTCACTTGCCATTATAAACTCCAACGATGAGATGCCACGGTCAGGTGATCAGACTTTTTGTTTCAGGCAGAATTCAGATATGTTTTACCTGTCGGGTCTTGACCAGGAAAAGTGCATACTAACTTTATGCCCTGATCATCCGGTTGAGAGCCTGCGCGAAATAGTATTTACCGTGCAGACCAATGATATGATGGTGGTATGGAACGGTCATAAATATACGTTGGAACAGGTGCGTGAGGTTTCAGGTATTAAGAATGTTAAATGGCTTGATGATTTTGAGATTACATTGCGTGACCTCATGTCGAGAGTGCAAATTGTTTACCTGAACCAGAATGAATACCCCAAATTTATTACCGAAGTGCCACAACTTGATACACGCTTTGCTGCTGAAATGCGAAAGGGGTTCCCGGTTCACTCCTACGAACGGCTGGCACCTCTGGTTACAGCGTTAAGATTGGTAAAAGAACCTGAAGAAATAGTGCAGATTCAGAAAGCCTGCAACCTAACAAACGAGGGATTTCGCAGGGTGCTTCAATTTGTAAAACCCGGAGTATTGGAATATGAAATTGAAGCTGAATATACACATGAGTTTATCCGCAAGGGTGGCACAGGTCATGCCTATCCGCCTATTATTGCTTCAGGAGCCAATGCATGTATCCTGCACTATAACACTAACTACAATATTTGTAAAGATGGCGATTTGTTGTTGATGGATGTAGGCGCTGAATATGGAAACTATGCTGCTGATATGACCCGCACTATCCCGGTTAACGGTAAGTTTTCGCCAAGGCAGCGGCAAGTTTACGATGCAGTTCTGCGTGTGATGAAAGCCGCTACCTCCATGCTGAAACCAGGCACTACCATTGAAAAATGGCATGCTGAAGTGTGTAAAATAATGGAAAAGGAACTTGTTGGCTTAGGGCTGATAAGCAAAGAGGATTTAAAAAACCAAACAGCTGAATCGCCCGCATATTTCAGGTATTATATGCATGGAACCGGTCATTTTATGGGTCTTGATGTGCATGATGTCGGATCACGCCAGGTTGTTTTCGAAAGCGGTATGGTTATGACCTGCGAACCCGGCATTTATATTCCTGAGGAAGCAATAGGTATTCGGCTGGAAAATGATATTATGATTGCCGAGGAACCAATCAATCTTATGGCTGCAATTCCGGTTGAACCGGATGAGATTGAAAGATTGATGGCGGAATAGAAGGAATTTGCGATTTCGGATTTATGATTTACGATTTGGGAAAATAAAACATCGATAACAATTTGTCATTAATCCATAGATATTCTGATAAATGGTACTTCGTCATTCGTCAATCGTAACTCTACAAACACCCAAACTCCTTCATCTTCGCATCCTTCACTTTAAATCCGAGCTCTTTGGCTTTTTTCAAATCGGCACATCCATCTGCATTTGGAAAAGCGGTAGCCGGCAATTCAAACCAAACAGTTGCACGGTTATAATAAGCTTCAGCAAAATCAGCCTTGAGTTCAATTGCTTTTGTAAAGCATTCATAGGCTTGTTTGTATTCAAATTTATTTGAATGTTCAACTCCCTGTTTATTCCATTCAGCAGCAGTTTGCGCAAAGGTTGCCATTGACAACACAAGGATTAATCCTGAAAGTAAGAGTAGCTTTTTCATATTCAGACGTTTTATAATTTTACAAATTTAATGTAAATTTTAACACTTGTTAGTATAATCTGTTTTAGAACTATGCATCAAAACCATATATTTGCCACATATAAATAATTCTGTTTAAAAACTTTAAAATCCATTAGCTATGTTTAATTCTGAAATTTATACCGAACGACGTAATGCGTTGCGTAAACTCATGCCATCGGGTATTATCCTGTTACCGGGCAATTCCGAGGCTTCTTATAATTATCCTGATAATACGTATACTTTCAGGCAGGACAGCAACTTTTCCTATTTCTTCGGGCTTGAGAATCCTGATTTTACTGGTATAATTGATATAGATAACGGTATTGATTATATTTTCGGTAACGATTTTGAGATTGCTGACATCATATGGATGGGTCCGCAACCCAAAGTAGCTGACCTCGGTTTAAAAGTGGGTGTTAAAAATACAGCATCTGTGAGTGAATTGACGATTTTTGTAAATAACGCAATTCAGAAACAAAGACCCATTCATTTTGCTCCGACTTACCGGGCTGAAACATCATTAAAAGTTTCCGGACTGCTTGGTATCAATCCGCTTCGTATCCGCGATTATGCTTCGATGCCATTAATTGAAGCTATTGTAAAATTACGTTCGATTAAATCGGACCTGGAAATTACCGAAATTGAAATAGCACTTGAAACCGCCTGGCACATGCATACAACCGGGATGCGAATGGCATATCCGGGACGAAAGGAACAGGAAATTGCAGGCGTTATGGAAGGGATTTCATTTGCTCATGGACGACCGGTTTCATTTCCAATAATTTTGAGTACAAACGGACAAATTCTACATAACCATCACCATGATAATATATTAAAGGAAGGCCGTATGATGGTAATGGATGCCGGAAGTGAGTCCGCATTGAATTATGCCAGTGATATTACACGAACCGTACCTGTAGGTGGGAAATTCAGTCAGAAACAGCGGGAAATATATGAAATTGTGCTCAATGCCCAATTGAATAGTATTGCGGCAACAAAACCCGGAACATTTTACCGCGATTGTCATACAGTTGCCTGTGAAACTATAGCTTCCGGGTTAAAAAGTTTAGGCCTGATGAAAGGTGATGTGAAACAAGCTGTTGCCGACGGAGCTCATGCTCTGTTCCTGCCGCATGGTTTGGGTCATATGATGGGGCTCGATGTACATGATATGGAAGGACTCGGGCAAATCCATGTAGGTTACGATAACGAAATACAACCCAGTAAGCAGTTTGGCACAGCATACTTGCGTCTGGGCCGTCGCCTTCAACCTGGCTTTGTAGTCACGAACGAACCGGGCATCTACTTCATTCCTGAATTGATTGATATGTGGAAAGCAGAAAAGAAATATGCTGAGTTCCTGAATTACGATAAAATTGAAGAATACCGCAATTTCGGCGGAATAAGGATCGAAGATGATATACTTGTAACTGCTAATGGGCACAAGGTTTTGGGAAAACCGATTCCGAAAACAGTAGCCGAAGTTGAAGCAACGATGGCTGATAGAATTATGTAGTGTCTGCACACCCAATGGGTGTCTGACACTTTCTGGAAAATTTTCGGACTGATAAATTAAGGAGAGGTTGTATCTTTGCAGCCTCTCTTTTTAGTGCCTGCACACCCGAAGGGTGTCTGGCACTCTGGGACCTAAAAGTGTGAAACACTAAAAAATACCAGTTGTTTATTATTATAATCTGAAATATGAAAAAAACGACCCAATACCAGGGGAAAAATATCGCCTATCAGATATCCGGAACTGGTCCCGCATTAGTATTGCTTCATGGATTTCTTGAATCGAAAGCGATTTGGGATGATTTTACGGATTCTCTTCAAAATAATTTTACGGTAATAGCTATCGATTTGCCAGGTCATGGCGAAAGCGAAATGTTAGCTGAACCCCACAGCATGCAACTTATGGCAGAAGCAGTTAAAGAAGTGCTGATTGCTGAGAAAATTGAAAAAGCAGTTGTTGCCGGACATTCCATGGGTGGTTATGCGGCATTGCAGTTTGCGGTTGATAACGAAGATCTATTACAGGGCTTGGTTCTTTTTCATTCGCATGCCAATGCTGATACCGACGAAGCCAAAGAAAACCGCCGCCGTACTATTAATATTGTAAACCAAAACAAGAGTGGATTTATCAGGCAGTTTATTCCTGATTTATTCGACCAGAAACATATAGGCGATTATACTGAAAAAATTCAAAAACTTCAGGATCAGGCAGCTCTTATGCTCCCTGAGGCAATCGTTGCAGCGCTTTCGGGAATGCGCGATCGTGCGAATCAATTGCAATACCTTTTATTAGCTGAAATTCCGATACTGTTTATCATCGGCAAACAGGACAGCCGTATGCCTTATAACCAGGTGCTGGCACAGGCCGTAATTCCTTCGCACAGCGAGATACTATTACTCGAAGACGTGGGCCATATGGGATTTATTGAAGCTCCGGATATAACGCTGCAAGCCCTGAAGCATTTTGCAATACGATGTTTTGAGGAATAAAAACCGACTATTTGATAATCACCATTTTGGTAACCAGTAATTCTTTATCCGAAATAATTTTCACAAAATAAGTGCCCTGGGGCGATTTGCTCAGGTCAAACTCATATTCGGATTCCCCTTTGCATTCACGGCTGAGAACAGCAACCCCATTTACATCGGTAATGATTACCTGCATTTTTGGGAATTTTAACTTATCAACTACTATGCTGAATAAGCCTTTGGCCGGATTTGGATATATGCTCAGGCCTTTTACTTCGTTATCACGATCGTAAAGGGAAGTTACAAATAACGTGGAGGCATTGGTAGTTATACCGCTTGAGTATTTTAAGGCCGCATCATATGAAAACGCTTTGTAATAATATGCAGTGGATGGATTGAGGCCAATGTGGTCATAAGTTGTATCACTCCCTTTTGTGAGTATTGTCCCTCCCCCGGCAATTAAATCACCCACAGCATACGAAGTTCCTTCGGTTGGAACTCCAAATATTCCATCGGGCGACCATGCCAGTAAAATGTCGTTGTTAAGGGTATTTTTTGCCCAGGCAAGATTGATTTGGGCGCTGTTTGCTGCAGAAGCAGTTAATGATGACGGGTTAAAAGCATTAACTCCACTACAGTTTATTGTTGCTGCCCATCCTGGTTGGTTGACTGAGCTGTTGCTGTGAAAAACAAAAAGCAGAGCTCCAGCTGTATTGGTGGCTCTTATAATACCAGGTGAGGTTGTTCCGCAATAAATCCCTATCAATGGAGAGTTGGTGCTTTCGCCGTCATATATTTTCAAAAAGTCTTTGGTGCATGTAGTTTGTGATTCAATATTGAAAGATATGAATTCAAATTCTAATTTGTCTCCTGGGTAACCGGGTTTAAACAGCATAGTATCATCCAGGTTGTTTGTGTAGTTGGCTGATGGCCCACCCATATCATAAAAAGTGCCGCTGCATGCTGCTATTGTTGTTGACGACATGTTTATGTCGGTCCCAACCACTATAATACTTTCTGTTTTGCCTCCGGTAATATTGCCGTTAACTATTAAGCTTATTGTTTTAATTCCGGTGGAACTGTAGGAGACATTATGTGGACCCTGTGTACCGGCAGTTCGGGGTGAAGCGCCGTCTCCGAAGTCCCACACCCACGCTGTTGGACTGCAGGTTGATGCATCAGTGAAAGTAAGAAAGTTATCTTGAACGACGTTGACTGAGTTTGAAGTAAAATCTGCATTTGCTTCATTTACATGAATATAGTTTGTTTTTGTTGTTGTTGATGAACCAACAATATTTGTTACTGTCAAGGAAACAGTATAATTACCGTACGCATTAAAAATCACTTTCGGATTATGTGTTGAGCTATCAGAGCCTGAGGCATAATTGTATGTTTGCGGCGAAATTGTCCAGAAATATTGAGTTGGTGAGCCTGTTACCTCACTTGAAAAAGTTACTGCTCCTGTATGTATGCAAGGCAAGGTATCATTAGCAATAAAATTACAGACTGGTGGGACACGTTCAACATGGAATGAAGCTATTTTAGTTTTCCTGGCGCCAGCTCCGACATATTGCGATGTATACCAGAAAGTGCTGTCATCACCTGCGTCAACTGACATTTGGGAATAATCACCCCATCGCTCGGTTCCGGTCTGCGAAGCAATTCCGTTAAATATTATTCCTTCCGGGAAATCGAGTATGCCGCTGGCATTGTTGTATTCAATATCGGATTGTCCGCAGTAGCGTATGCCTGGATAAAGTGTTGACCCTGATACCGAGTATCCGACCCCGATTTCATTTTTACCATTGAGCATAATGCTACCCATCCAGCGCGAATGAATATCGGGCGCATAAGTTCCCTGCTGGCGTACTACCCAGCTTGTTGATGGCAGCGTTTTCCGAAGCTCATACCAGCGGATGCCTGCATGATCCGTTTTATCAACATCCACGGAATGACAACATACGATAGTTTGATATGTGCCGAAATTCCTGTACTGAGGTACATTCATAATAACCTGTGGAATGGCATCGAGTTCCTGGGTGGTTCCTAACTGCTTGATATTAGTCCAGTCGGTCCCGAAATTACTGTCAAAAGGTGAAACATCGAGTTGTTGAACGCGGTTAAAAGTAGAGGCTGAAAGAGTTGACCAATTAACTGCCAATTCGTAAATCCACAGTTGATCGGTTCCGCTGTTAAAAGCATCATCGCTCATAGCTATAAAAAGCCCCGGTGATCCTGCAGGCGCGAAAACTCCATCGTTATCAACCGGAGGTGCAACCATGAAGCCGTCAACTGAGCCCGGTCGCCATAAATTTCTGAATCCTGCGAATTTCGGGACGGCTGCACCTGCAAGCATCTTTGAACGTTCGAAAACATAAATGTCATTTTTGGAACTGTTGTTGTCGCCCATATAATACCCATCCTGCCAAACGCTGAATTTCGGGTAATCGGGCATGTCGGCAACATCAAATGAATATGCATACCAGCTGCCTGTAGGGTCATTGGTCATTGAAACTGCCATCAGCATCCGATCCGTGGAATCGCAAAGCGAAAACTCTGTTACCAGCCATCTGTCAGCCTGCTCATCATATAGAACTATAGGGTCGCCGTCATCACAGCTGGCACCGGTCACACCATTAAATAAATGGCTTAAACTGGTCGGTCCGGCAAGTTTGGCGCCTGATTTATTGTAGATAGCGTAAGTTGTATTCACAGCCTGCATAAAATGGTTGGGCCCTGCAACTCCATTGCAATCGGGCGGGTAGGATGAAGTACTTTGTCCTTCGAATATGGTTGAAGGAGCTTTCGTCAGCTGAGTTTTACCCGTCGTTTTTTGCCATACCGCATCAGCTCCGCTTGGCAAGGCAATATTGGCAAAAGGGTATTCCCTGTTACGAAGCTCAACATTACGTTCAATAGATTGAGCTTTTGATTTCAGAAAATTTACTTCTTCAGGAGTAAGTGCAGGAATATCGCGCAGTGGTTTGGTAATTCCTAAAAATATGCCTGCTCCGGTTTCGGATGGAGTTATGGGTTTGTTTTGTGCAGTAAGACTAGTAACCAGGCAAAAAAAAGAAACTGCCAGGAGTATTCTTATTATCATAAATGGATTTTCGGTTTTCTGTCCCACAAAGTGGAAACGTAAAATTGTGTTACTTGTCCTGAGTTAGAGTTACAAAAATAACATATTTCCATTAAAGCAATGCAACAAATAAAGTTTCATAGATAATTTACTTGGTTGCAATGACAGCAGATGAAAAAATAAAGGCCTGGTGACTGGCACCTTTTGAGATGAAATAGTTGATAACTGAAATCTGTTCTTTAGCAGGAAAACATTGGTGAATGGAAGAAAGAACCTGCTATCTTTTTTTATAGAAATGCATTTCCTGTATGTACTGGTATGTTTTTTCAGGAAGAAAATACGACATATTTTTGCCTTCGCGGATAGCTTCGCGGATAAAACTCGCTGAAATCTCAACCATAGGCGCGTTAAATACTTTTACTGAAGGATGAGTGGTAAGTTCATGGTTTTGTGATCCGGGTCGCGGATAAACATAAAATTTATAGAATTCCAGCAGTTGTTCCCAGTTTTTCCATTTATGAAAAGTGGGAAAAATATCCGTTCCCGAAATAATTATAAACTCCCGATCAGGGTATTTGTCATGAAGGTATGTGAGTGTATGAATGGTATAGGAAGGCTTCGGGAGTTTAAATTCAATATTACACGACCTGAATCGGGTGTCATCTTCAATGGCCCTGTTAACCATTTCCAGCCTGTGGTGGTCGGGCAACAGCGTTTTTTGTTCTTTCAACGGGTTAAGCGGCGAAACCACGAACCACAATTCATCCAGGTCACTAAACTCATACATATAACCGGCAATCATCAGGTGACCAATATGTATGGGATTGAATGAGCCAAATAAGAGTCCGGTCTTTTTCATGTTTTCTTACTTTGCATCAGTTGCAAAACAAATTTCGCTTTTATTTTTAAATTTTTACCGCGAAGATGCAAGAGAAAAGCAAATTTCGTGATAGTTATGCTGATTGCATTTACTTCTTTAACCCAAGAAAATCAGTTACTAGTATTTCAGATTGAAGTAAAGCGTTTTCCAGTTTATCGTTTACAATCACCTTATCAAAATCCTTTTCAAAGGTAAGCTCCCATTTTACTTTTTCAAGTCGTTTCTGAAGGCTTTCTTCACTATCCGCAGCTCTTGAGCGCAGGCGTGATTCGAGTATTTCGTATGAGGGTGGCCTTATAAAAACTGCCAGGGCTTTCCCGTTGTACATTTTTTTAATATTCAGTCCGCCAACCACATCCAAATCAAAAATGGGAAACTGCCTGTTTGCAGCGATACGCTCCACTTCCGAAACAGGGGTGCCATAAAAGCTTCCGGAATACACTTCCTGCCATTCCAGAAGCTTACCTTCCCGGATCATCAGCCGAAATTCGACAGAGGTCATAAAATAATATTCACGTCCGTTGATTTCACCTTCGCGTACCCTGCGGCTGGTAGCCGAAACAGAGAATCCAAGTTGAGGAAAGGTTTTAAGCAAGTGTTTTACTATCGTGGTTTTCCCTGCTCCGGAGGGAGCGGAAACGACAATCATTTTATTTTCGGAATTATTCAAATCTAAAGAATTCTTTAAATAGAAACCAACTTGATGTTTTAAACTTAATAGTTACATGTTTCATGTTTCCGGAATTAAGATATCAAACCCTGAAGCTCTGAAACCCTGAAACTAATTTTTACAACACATTACTAACCTGCTCTTTTATCTTCTCCAGTTCATCTTTCATCTGAACCACAATCATCTGTATTTCAGCATTATATGCTTTAGATCCCAGCGTATTGATTTCGCGTCCGATTTCCTGGGTGATAAACCCTAATTTACGTCCGTTCGATTCGGGTGAATGAAGTGTGTCGATAAAATAATCGCAATGTTTGCGCAGGCGAAGTTTCTCTTCGGTAATATCCAATTTCTCGAGGTACCAGAATATCTCCTGCTCAAAACGGTTTTCATCAAATTTATCAATCTTGGTAGTTTTTTCCAGGAATTCGTCCTGGTTTCGCTGGAAACGGTCACGAAGGTTTCCGATTCGTGTGCTTTCCATGGGCTCAATCTTAAGCAAAAGATCAAGAATGAGTTGAATGCGTGCAATCATATCATTTCCAAGTAATTCACCTTCGGCAGTGCGGAAAGCTTCAGTTAGCAACAGCGCCTCTGTAACAGCAGCTTTTACCTGGGCCCATTCAGTTTCGTCGGGAGCCTCACGGCCGGCTTTCAACACATCGGGCATTTTGAGGATATTTGAAATAATATCATCGCCTGCTATTTCACCTAAATCTTCAGCCAACTGTTTTATCTCGGAATAATATCTTTTAGCCAGAGGCCGGTTGATTGCAAAATCATTAGCGTCAGAATCGTTGTCGACAGTGATCATAAAATCGATTTTTCCACGTTCGAGCACACGGTTGATTTCAGCACGTATTTCGGATTCTTTGTCGCGGTAAATCGACGGAATGCGGGTATTAACGTCAAGTTGCTTGCTGTTAAGCGTACGTATTTCGATATTTACAGTACGTCCGTCCGGGGTGGCTGTGGTTTTACCAAAGCCTGTCATTGATCTGATCATAGTTTCATTTTGAATGAACAAAGATACAATGTTTGAGGATTACACCGGTTTCAAGTTTTCCTATAAACGAAACCTCTGCAGACATTAAAATAAAAAGCATACATTTGACTTACCAATTTCATGCAAAGTATGTCCCGCCAGGCAACCCTTACAAGCCATAAGTTATACAGCGATCCTCCCAGGTTTTACGAGGCTATGCTGAATGATATCAGGCATGCAGAGAAATGTATCTATCTCGAATTTTATAAATTTGGTAACGATGAGGTTGGACTTCTGTTTCGTGAAGAGCTTACAAAAGCTGCAGAAAGAGGCGTTCAGATAAAGTTACTGCTCGATTCCTGGGGCGTTTCTTATACAGAAACATTTTTCAGTGAATTGATGGAGCATGGGGGAGAAGTGCGGTTTTTCAGAAAAATCCTATATACGTTCGATTTCTTTACAAAAAATCACAGGCGCAATCACCGCAAGTTTTTGCTTATCGACGATTACATCAGTTATATGGGTTCGGCCAACATTACGGGTTATTCACTTCAGTGGCGCGAATCGATGATACGGTTCACCGGAAGTATTACTCTTATGTTTAAGCGCTCATTTCTTGAAAGTTATAAGATATATAACAAATATATTTTCAATAAATTTGCATATAAAAAGTCTAAATTTCTGGATCAGTTTGAGTTGGTTGAAGATATGCCGTCCATTTATCGTCAGAGAGTAAAAACCAAACTTGAACACCTGATCAGCAAAGCAAAAAGAGAGATTATTATCGAAACGCCATATTTTCTTCCCGGGCATAAAATCCGTAAAATACTTGCTGATGCTGCTAATAGAGGTGTGAATGTTAAAATAATATTGCCAATGCATTCTGATGTAAGGTCCATCGATTTGCTAAGCAGTAAATATCTTGGATATTATTATTCTAATAAAATCAGACTCGTTTTTTATACGCTGAATAATTTACATGCCAAGCTTTTACTTATTGACGGGGAAACCTTCGGACTGGGTTCACCTAATATAGATTACCGCAGCTTCAGGTATCAACATGAAGTAATGTTATTTGGTACACATAAAGGCATAGTTGAAGATGTAAGGCAACATATTAATCAAACTTTGCTTAATTGCCAGGATTTCGATCACGTTAGCTGGCTTCGCCGCCCAAGGATTGAAAAATTACTGGGATGGCTGCTTCTGCCTTTCAGGCATATGTTCTAAAAGGGATTGGGTGTTAGTCCCGATAACCATCGGGATTAGTGACTTAACAAGAATATTAGTGTATTTTTTGACAGACTATTTGAACCTTAATTCTAAAATATCGAATAATGAACAAGGAATATTGAATTTCGAAGTAATGAAACTATAGGATAGTACCGCGATTGTCATTATTATTTATTCAATTCAATATTTCATGTTTTTATTTCATTATTCGATATTCCTTGTTCGATATTACTCGCTTCGCTTCGTGAGATCGCTTCGCTAAGTTCATTATTCAAATCCTATTTTGGTTCTGGCTTGTCCAGGTTAGGACTTTGGGGATCGGACTTTTTCTTACGTGTCACGAAATAAATCCCTGCAAAAACCAGCAACCCGCTTATGATTTTCACCCAGGAAATCAGCTCAGCGAACAAAATGATTCCGATTATTGCGACAATAATTGGCTGAATATAAGTGTAATATGCTACAACAGATGATGAAAGCCGTTTTAGTGAATAGGAAACAAAGAAATAAGCCATAAAAGTAGTGCCAACAATAATGTATAGAATTGAAAGCCATGTGCTGGTTTCAAACGATTTGAAATCAATGTCCATTGCCTGCCTGATGGTAAAGGGAAATACGCTTATAAAAGCAATCATAAACATCCACTTCATCATAACTAACGGGTTGTATTTCACCATAAGAGGTTTTGCAACTACCAGGTAAAGACTCCATGCAGCCGTATTAGCCACAATAAACATGTTTCCGGTAAAATGACCCCCTTTCAGTGAAAGCGGGTTGCCCAGAAAGATGAGCATCAACGCGCCTGTGAGTCCCAGCAAGATGCCTGATAGACGGGAAGCTCCAATCCTTTCATTAAGCAACCAGGCTGCAAAAACAAGCACCAAAATTGGATTGGCCGAATTAATAATGGCTGCATCAACCGGCGTAGTGTGATTAAGACCTATGAAGAACATCATTTGATTTAATGCAACACCTGTTAAACTTACCAGGATCAGACGGGGATAATCAACCTTTTCAATCCTCAAAACTCTGAGTTCTTTAATGCTCAGTTGTACAGTCAGAGCAATTATAAATGTACCGAGAATACGCAGGAAGATTATCTGCATCGGCAACAGGTGATCAGGCATCAATCCCTTTGCAATCCAGTAATTAGCACCAAAAAACATAGTGGCTGCAAGCATGGAGAGATGTGCGCGTAAATTCTGTTTAACCATAAGGTTTGTGATGTTCTTTTTGTATGGAATTGTTTTGCAAAGGTGCAAAAAATGAATATGTAATATTCGGAATATTTCAACGAGGTGAAACAGTTTGTAAAGAAAAGTGTAGGGAAATCTGAATCAAAGGTAAAATTCGAAAAACCTATGTTTTTGTGGCATATATTTAATCTGACTGTTTATGAGAAACTGAAAATTAAAAAAGCAGCCTTTAAAGCTGCTTTTTTAATCACCTTAGTTCAGTATTAAGCAATTGCAATCTGTTTTACTGCCGGTGCCTGTACTTCTTTCTTTGGGAGTGAGATATTAAGTATCCCATTATCAAAAGCAGCGCTGATTGAATCGGAATCAATAGTTTCGGGAAGCTGGAACGAGCGTTCGTATTTGCTCTTGTATCCGAATTCATTCCAGGTGTATTTTGGTCCTTTAACATCTTCCTTAGGCTGACGGCCTGCGGTAACAGTTAAAATTTCGTCTTCAAAACTGATCGAAATCTCATCTTTCGAAAATCCCGGTAAGGCGAGTTCTATGATGTAATTTTTTTCATCCTCGCTAACATTGGCTGCGGGTTTGTAGGATAATTCTGTTTCATTCGACAAACGTTCGAAAACTTCGTTTGAACGGGATTGTAAAAACGGGCGAAATGCGAAATGTAAGTTGTTCATGGTATATTCTCCTTTTAATTTTTTAGGTTTAATTTTTTTTGAATTATGAAAACTGAAATTTCAAATTCTGTGCCAACTCAAAAAATCATGGTTTCGGATCATTTTATACGCCATTGTGGCATAGCATATTTTGATATACTGCCATTATGGCCGAATTATAATTGATTGACACAAAAAAAGCCGGTCTAACCGGCTTAATTTAATAAATTATTATATCTATCTTAATAGTTCAAAACTCTTTGTAAAAGCCGGATTGGAATTACAAATTTAGTTCATCTGCCACTTAAACTGAAAGGCTTTTTTTGTTAAAAGTAATTTTGTCAAGTTTGTAATGTAGTGTAAATGTGGATTAACGCACACGCTACAAGCGTGCGCAAGAGAGGGCTTTTTTTTAGTAAGCAATCATCTTTTTATATTCAGTTTTTCCCTTTGCCTGCATCTTTACAAGATAGGTTCCTGATTTCAGGAAGTTTTCAGGTGTTTTTACCTGGTAACTGCCCGGCTGCATTTGCTGATTTAACAACAATAATATCCGCTCACCTTTAACTGAGAAAACTTCGATACGGACTTTCCCTGTTTCTGTAACTGCAAAAGGAATGGTAGCCTGTAGCGAAAATGGATTTGGGAATGTGTTTGACAGGCCATTTTTAGTTGGAATAGATTGTGAAAGTTCTTCCAGCCCTGTTGGGTTAAAGCCATGAGGGCCACCCGTGGCAGGAGTATATCCATGACAAACATCGCATTTGCGCAACACACCGGAAGTGCCCTGTAATGCTATATTCTGAACATTATCATTAGGCTGCACGGTTGGCTGTATAGCGTGTGGTGATCCATGACAAGCGCTGCAGAAAAGCCCTCCATGTCCGCGCGACTGCCTGAAAAGCTTTCCCGGTTCCTCGGCATAATTGGAGCCATGACAACTGGTTGCGCCGCACGAAGGTTCCTGCAGCCATGGCTTACGCCCGTTTTCAATTGTCAGTGCCACATTGGCTACACTTCCATGGCAATCCTGGCAAACCATTCCGGCTGTATGCATTACATCGCGGAAACATTGTGTATTGGCACCCGGATGGCATTTATAACAGTCGTTGGTTTTGCTTTTGTGTTTATCATGAATAACAAATGACAGGGAAGGCACCCCTGCAT
>JBBQGD010000063.1:0-16727 GCA_038322655.1 Bacteroidales bacterium
CATTTATGATGAAGCAAACCTTACCGAAATAGCCTGGATGATGCATTACAGCAGTGTAGCGCATTTATCCAATCAATTTAAAAAAATAACAGGACTTTCACCTTCGCATTTTAAACAACTGAAGGATAAACGACGTAACCCAATTGAAGATATTGGGAATTAACTTGTTTCATGTTTCAAAAAAGTTTCATGTTTCATGAGTTACTCAACTTGAAATACATTGAAATAATTTGAAATACATTGAAATAATAGAACTCATATATTGCTGTATTTCAGTTAATAGCATTCTTGTTAGCTGAAAGTGAAAAACAGAAAATAATGATTTACCACTGATTACTTTTAACACCCTGAAACGCGCGTAGCATATTGAATCTTAAAGAACTTTGAACAATCGCGAACAACTTTGAACCTTGAACACAACGCTTCGGCACCACTCAGCGGCCTGTAACACTGAAACTTTGAAACTCTGAAACTTCGAACGCAACGCATTGAACGCAAAGCATTGAAACCTTGAAACATGAAACCCTCCTACTCCTCAACCCGCTAATAAACCTCAAATTAACCCTAACAAAGTATGAAATTTCTGGCCAGTAAAAAAATAACGATTATACTGTTCTTTGCTGCCATCATACTGGTATCAGTAGTGGTGGTGTTTTATTATAATACCAAAAATGTAAAGTCAAGCAGCGACCTGGTGGAGCATACACAGGAAGTACTTCGGAAAAGCGATAAAGTACAGCTGGATGTAATAAATATCGAAACCGGGTTAAGAGGTTATATCTTATCTGATAATGCAATATTTTTAGGGCCCTATTATAAAGCACTGGAAACTATAAACTCCAACATGGAGGATCTGTCACTTTTATGTGCTGGCTACACACTTCAGAGCTTGCGGGTAGATTCCCTGAAAACTGCTGTAGGCATAAGGTTAGCTTTTACACAGCAGGTGAATGAAGCATTGATGAACGAAAAATACAATGAGTTACAAAAAATTGAAACCATTGAGCAAGGAGAAATTCTAACTAATAAAATCCGGACTTTAATTGCAGCTATAAATACGGATGAGCTTAAATTGCTGCAACAAGCAAGAATAGAGAATGCGAAGAGTATTGATTACTCCCAGGCAATTCTGCTCTTACTCCTTATTTTTATCATTGTTATTTTCGCACTCGTTTTTATCATTATACAAAATCAGCGGCAACGAAATAAAGAACTGGAAGAACACACCATTTCGCAGCAATTACTTTCCAATTATGCACTAAGTCTTATTGAAGCGAGCCTTGACCCACTGGTTACCATAAATACCGAGGGAAAGATCACCGATATGAATGAAGCCACTGCCAATATTACCGGGTTAACACGCACCGAACTCAGAGGCACCGACTTCTTTACCTATTTCACCGAATCCCAGAAAGCGCGCGAAGTGTACCAGGAAGTATTTGCCAAAGGATCTGTTGCCGACAAGTCCTTAACACTTCGTCATAAGGATGGCAAACTCACTGATGTTTCGTTTAATGGCTCCGTTTACAAGGATGCTTCCGGGAATGTGCTGGGAGTTGTTATTGTAGCCAGGGATATTGCCGAACAAAAACTGGCAATGGAATTGAGGAATGTTAACAAAGAACTGGCATTTCAAAATGAGGAGAAAGAAAAAAGAGCGGAAGAATTGAGTATTGCCAATAAAGAACTACTATTTCAAAATGATGAGAAAGAAAAGCGTGCTGCTGAGTTAATCATCGCAAACAAAGAACTAAGCTTTCAAAACGACGAAAAAGAAAAACGTGAAGCGGAGCTGGTCATTGCTAATACAGAACTTGCCTTTCAAAATGATGAAAAAGAAAAGCGTGCTGCTGAGTTAATCATCGCAAACAAAGAACTAAGCTTTCAAAACGACGAAAAAGAAAAACGTGCAGCGGAGCTGGTTATTGCCAACTTGGAACTTGCTTTTCAGAACGAAGTTAAAGAAAAGCGTGCAGCGGAACTGATTATTGCCAATACGGAACTTGCCTTTCAAAATGAGGAGAAAGAAAAACGCGCTGCTGAATTAGTCGTTGCAAATAAAGAACTCAGCTTTCAAAACCAGGAGAAAGAAAAACGTGCGGCAGAGTTGATTATCGCTAACGAAGAACTTACCTTTCAAAGTGAAGAAAAAGGCAAACTTGCTGCAGAGTTGATTATTGCAGATAAAGAACTACTCTATCAAATCAGAGAAAAAGAGAAACAGTCAGTTGTTAATGTTGAACTTGAAGCAATAGGCGATTCTTTACGATTAGCTTCTCAATACTCTCTCAGCCTGATCGAAGCAAGCCGTGACCCTATGTTTACAGTTGACCCGGAAGGTAAAATTACCGATTTGAATGAGGCAACGGTAAAAGTTACAGGCGTATCACGCGAGAAGATAATCGGCACCAATTTTTATGAATATTTTTCGGAACCGGATAAAGCACGCAAAGCTTACCTGGAGGCCTTTACCAATGGTTTTATTGTCGATTTTCCATTAACTATTACAGATGGAGTAATGGCGGATGTGCTTTGTAACGGATCAGTATATAAAAGTGATGTAGGTAATGTATTAGGTGTAGTAATTGTAGCCAGGGATATTACCGACCAAAAAAGAATAACAACCGAATTAACAGAAGCCATTGTATTTGCCGAACTTGCTGTCGGAATTGCTGAAGAAGCAAAAATAAAAGCCGAAAGCGCCACTCTGGTTGCCGAAACTGCAGTGAAAGCCAAGCAGCAGTTTCTCTCGAATATGAGCCACGAAATCCGGACTCCCATGAACGCGATTATCGGATTTACAAAAGTGCTGCTCAAAACGGATACATCTTCAAAACAAAAAGAATACCTGGAGGCGATAAAACTAAGCGGTGATGCATTAATCGTGCTTATAAACGACATCCTCGACCTTGCAAAAGTAGATGCCGGCAAAATGGTATTTGAACGTACACCGTTTAAAATGGCTATGTCCATTTCGGCCATGCTTCATTTATTCGAACCAAAAATCAGGGAAAAGAATTTAGAGCTCGTTAAGGAATATGACACTAACATTCCTGTTGTACTGGTTGGCGACCCTGTACGTTTACACCAGATTATTTTAAACCTGGTAAGTAATGCCGTAAAGTTTACCAACAACGGTAAAATCAAGGTAAGTGTTCAGCTATTGAAAGAAGATGACACGAAAGCAACCATTTCATTTGCCGTTAAGGATACAGGCATCGGGATTCCCCCGAATAAAATAGGTAAGATATTTGATAACTTTCAACAGGCAACCAATGATACCTCCCGCCTGTATGGAGGAACAGGATTAGGACTTGCCATAGTGAAACAGCTGGTCGAAGCACAGGATGGCAGCATCAGTGTTGAAAGCAAACCGAATGAAGGCTCAACCTTCAGTTTTGTACTGGATTTTCTGAAAACCAAAGCGGATGTTGACATAGATGATACACTGATAGAATTGGACTCCGAGCTTAATGATATACGAGTTTTGGTAGTTGAGGATATTGTACTCAATCAATTACTCATGCGAACGCTTCTGGATGAATTCGGATTTCGATGCGAGGTTGCAGCCAACGGTAAAATAGCCATTGAAAAACTACAATCCAACCAATACGATGTTATTTTGATGGACCTGCAAATGCCTGAAATGAATGGCTTCGAAGCTACACAGTATATCCGTCACGAAATGAATTCAGACATACCGATCATAGCATTAACAGCCGATGTAACCACTGTAGACCTTGATAAATGCAAAGAGATCGGAATGAACGATTACATCGCAAAACCCATCGATGAAAAATTGTTGTACAGCAAAATTGTGAATGAATTTAAAAAAGCCATTCGTATAAATGGGAATAGCGGGAATATCGAAGAGTATGCCGAAGTTAAAGTTATAAAATACACCGATCTGCATTACCTTATCACGCGGACAAAAGCAAATCCCGTATTGATGATGGAAATGATTTCGCTTTACCTCGAACAAACTCCGCCATTAATCAGCGTAATGAAAAAAAGCTGGAAGGAAAAAGACTGGAGTTCGTTATACGCTTCTGTACATAAAATAATTCCATCATTTGCCATAATGGGAATAAATGTAGATTATGAAAATATGGCAAAAAAAGTACAGGACTTTGCCAAAAACCAGCAACCGTCCAATGGAATTGATGACCTTGTTCATCAAATTGATACCGTCTGTACACAGGCATGTGTTGAATTAGAGGCTGAATACACAATGATTAAAAACGCAAACTGATGAGTAACGAGAAAAAAATTAAGATTTTCCTGGTCGACGATGACGCATTGTATTTGAAACTACTGGAAATAGAGCTTCTTGAACATGCCGATTTCAATATTGAAACCTATGCAACAGGAGAACTTTGCATTGCAAACTTATCACGCAACCCTGACGTAATTATATTGGATTATTTACTGGATGGAATTGATAAAACAGCCATGAACGGGATGCTTACACTGGATAAAATAAAAGCCTTCAATCCCGATATTCCCGTTATCATGCTCTCATCGCAGGATAAAATTGAAGTGGCTATCGATTGCATGCTTCACAAAGCCTCGGATTATGTGGTAAAAAGCGAAACAGCTTTTATACGCTTGCAACAATCCATGAGTACTATTTTTCATACCCGCAAAGTCGAAAAAACATTGAGCTGGTATATGGACAGGATGTAGTGCCCGGTGTAGTCCGGGTGCGATTTATTTTAAAGTGCATATATGGCATTATCAATGTTATATGAGCATTTTATTTCTCTGGGGGATGGAATAGGGGTCAGTTTGTAATTCATTAATATTAACGGTTAGTATATCTGGCGTTGGGCATTTAAAAGCACTGCACTTTTAACCTGTTAGTATGTTTATTAAATGTATTTATATTAATTTTAACCGCCTACTGACTAATGACATATTACACTTTGTTAGCGTTTTCTGTTAGGCCATCAACTCGGGAATATCCCGAAAAATTTCTTAAGTTGAAATGCGCTTAACTGATGCGAACCTCTATATCTGTATCGGTAACTGAAATACGGATCAATTCGGCGTGTGATCCACTTCCCTGAGTCTTACCGGAGATTGGCACTGTGCCGCCGGCGCCAGACGAGTAAAAGCCTCTATCCGTATTCGGAATGTTACCGACAAACTCAGTAAAGTTACTATTCTGTGGTACAAGATTTTCCTGAGCGTTTACAAGGGTTATTTACAAACTAAAAACAAGAAATATAATTTAGATTTTCATCTGTTATTATTTATTTTTTACGGGTCAGATGGAATACGCCAGATTCAGGATAATATCATCTTCGGTTGGTGATTACTCACAACTTGCTAATTTAAAAGGTGTTCGTGAGATCGCTTCGCTAAGTTTATCGAATCATGGCTATTTCATGCGGGTTAATTGTTAATGTATACTGTTATTTATGCATTTATTCGAAAAACACCTTAAACTAAGGTTCCAAATACCACCCTGGATGTGCATTATTGTAGGTTTGTAAAGCAGTCCATTTAGCGCCGGACGTGTTAGCCCTGCTTATGTTATCTAAATACACTCCGTCGAACCCCATGTCGACAATCTTGTCGATAGACGATCTGCCATCCACAAACTGGGAATGATTATACGTTGGCTTTTTATACGGGCTGCCGCCTCTTACAATAATGTCCCTCCACTCAGGATGCCACCAAATCGGGGTAGCTTCATCAGCATATTGTCCGGAATAAGCAGCCCAAAGCATCCAATTTGGGATGTTAGCATTCCCAAATCTTTCGCGGGCGGGTATAAATGTGCCACGCTCAACAGCGCCATGGAGGAAATATTTTGGATCAGGATTAATCATCACCGGATCGGCATACCACCGGTACAATTCTGTTGTGCCGATACTTAAATATGCGATAACCAGCCTCCTGCCACCCTGAGGTTTCCATTTAAGCGTTTCAACCTCTTCCCTGGTAAGAGCACTGTCGTTGGTATAATGTGCGTCAATATAAAAAACATCCCACTCTGAGGCTGCAAGTTCCTCAATATACGCCTTCCTGCCTTCATTTTGTGTGTAGCCTTTTGCCATCCAAAAAAAGTCCCATTCTTTCCCGTGTTCTGCAATCGCTTGTTCAACCACCTTTGCAGGACCGGTAGGTTGAAATCGTCCGCCTGGGAAAGGAACCAAATACCCAGCATTGGTGGTTATATTAAGACGTTTGCCAGGATTAGCTTCCCAGTCAGGCCAATTCACGTATTTATCAAAACTGATCATGTACAGATAGTTTTTCGCATCCGACATACTAGTAACATTGTTGCTGTTTAGTGTGCTTGCTACACCAGCAGGTATGGGATCATGGATTATATTGTAACTGTTAGAGGACGGTGAATATATTGGCGTATAACCGGGATTTCCTATCCCTGGTGACTGATACACTTGGGCACTTAACCGCGGGTGCCAGAGAATATTATTGTCGGCAGCAATTTTTTGGTTATCAACAACAACTTTTACAGTTTCCCCATTCGTGTTTGCAGTACCCTTTATGCCAACCTTTGAAAGATTTGCCAACCTGGTTACAGTAGTAGCACTGAAATCTTCAATCCCCCAACCATCGAGCAAGTTAAGCAAATTCCAATCATATGGATTTTTCGTATCCCCATCTATATGAGCATATTCTAAAGCGTCTTGCGGAATAACCTGAAAATCCGGATTTCGGGTCTTCGCCTTGATGGTAAGCTCCATTATTAATGCCTGCATTTTACGGGCACGCCCAGCTTCACTTACGTCGTCAGGATCGCCATAATACTCTTCCACTTTTGCATTTAGCTCTGCTATAGTAGAGCCCCCCTTAGGTGTCCAGGTTGGATTTTGTTTGAACTCACTACCAGCTACCTTATTGTTGGGAATCCAGGATATCAGCGCCAGGGTAGTTCCCATAACGGCGACAGCAAGCATGCCGATTTTTATAAATCTATTTTTGTTCATAACGGTTCCTTTACATTACTAAATTATTGTCCATTTACTTTAATCTTTGCCGTTGTAAATCTATGGGGCAACTGTTGTTGTTCCTATTAAGTTTGCACCAAGGGTAGTATTCCAAATATCGTGATTCGCAAACTCTATACATCGTTTGTTAGTGCTGGTTTCTTTGGGATCATTGATCTTCAAATAAATATCATAATCCCCGGCTGGAACGCTACCAATTGCGCCCATATTAATTGAGAAGTTCAAATTGCGCCATGCAGCAGTATTATTTGCCCTGCTGTCCAAATCAGGTCGCCAATCCCTTGCGTCAAGGTTTGTAAGTACAGTGTAAGTGTTAGAGCCATTTTTGGCTTTCAGAATTATCGACACATTTTTCTTGTTTACTATATTACCAAAGCCGACGTTTTGGATCTTCCCTTCGAAGCTCAGGGTACCATTCTGCTTTACCCATTCACTTGCCTTAGCCTCGCGCAACACTAAGCGGTATCCCAATCTGTCACGCATATATTCCATTCCGCTTCTGCCGTCATATACCGGATCAAAGATTGCAGTTCGGGTCACTCCATCGTGTGGAGGCGTAAACGCTGCGGTAACATTTTCTTTATTATAAACAAAATCACCCCAAAGTTTATACGTGCGTGAGCTATAACTTGTATTCAAATGAGTTGTTTGGGCATAAGCGGCTTCATAAACAACGTTCGGAAACCTGGGATAGATATTATTGTCAGCGCCGGGATCTACTGTTTCACCGCCATAGAAATTGTTTTGATTTCTGATCCAGGTTAAAACAACGTTACGATCAAAATCAGATTCATTCCCGGTTCCGGTTAATTTATACCCTTCGGAAAGCGATCCATTGTCATTATACCCTTCGCTCCTCGAACCGGCCGAATAACTATCGTTGAACATACCGAAACGTTGCGCCGGTGTGCCACGTGCCGGGGCCGGCATTAAATCAGTAAAACTATAATTGGTGCTATATTCAACATTATACCATGCAATTACTCCGCCTGCATGTACTAAAATTGAACGCGATGCGGGAACATAACCAAGTAAAGCATTCAAAAGCCAGTGGTAACCCTCCGCAGTTCTGGCATATGAAGACGAGTGCATTTCTCCCCATGGGCCAAAAATACCCCCTTTAACAGTCATTATGCAATCTTCGAATTCGCTGAAAACACTTCCAAGCTGCCAAAGATGATATTGTATCCAATTTTTGTCCTCATGACCGGGTATACCACATAAATCATTTTTATTAACAACTCCGGTTTCATACCAAACCCTGCCTTTTGCCGCTCCTGGCTCGCAATCATGAATGAGCTGGTCATAACTATTATTATCAACATATGTATTGCCCTGTCCGTCATAATTAAATTTAACAATGGCAACAGCTTCACTTTCTCTTACTTTCTGAAGCGCTGCCCTTACATAATCAAGTGCTGCGGGTGTTAAAGGCTGAGTTGTTCCATAATCTGGTTTCTTACTACCTGCAGCACTCCAGGGGCCTATGGGCTTTCCATTAAGGGGAGCATTCGACGAAAAGTTTTTAAGGTCAAATTCCATATAAACGATGTTGGCTTTAACAGCCACCTTAGTACCGCTTATAGTTGTTGCTAAGTCAGGAATACCTGGAGTTCCATCATCCACCGGAATTACATATGATTCGGGTCTGTAAAAACCCCTGTCCGGATTCGGAATATCAACAGGATTCTCCGTATAGTCAAGCGGCTGTATAACAAGCGTGGCTACTTTTACATTCAAACTATCCAATACAAAGCCGTTTCCTGAAAGTGTCCCTGCAAATGCGACATAAGACATGTTTGCTAACACAAGGCTAACGATCAACATGATTATTTTAACTCCCGATAGAATTTTCATAACCTGATTTTCAATTTAATATACTAAACATACGCTTTTGGTTATAGAAATCTAATGGACAACTTTAGTCGAACCAATTAAGTTTGCACCAAGGTCAGCATTCCAACTATTTCCTTTATTTGCAAACTGTATAGAGCGCTTATTAGTGCTTGTTTCTTTGGGATCATTTATCTTAAGGTAAATATCATAGTCCCCGGCTGGAACGCTACCAAATTCGCTCATATTAATTGAGAAGTTCAAATTGCGCCATGCAGAGGTATTAGTTGCCCTGGAATCCGGCATTTCACCATTAGGACCGACCTTAGCAGGCTGCCAATTATAAGGGTCAATGTTCGTAAGTACCGCATTGGATACAAACCCATTGGTTTTGGATTTCAGAATTACCTTAACGTCTTTTTTGTTAAAAACCTCGCCCCAGCCTACATTTTGGAGCTTCCCTTTGAACCTCAGGGTACCATTCTGCGCTACAATTTTACTTACAATAGCCTCACGCAATACTAAGCGGTAGCCCATTCTGTCGCGGTAATATGCCAATGCGCTCTGGCCTTCATATACGGGGTCATAAAGTACCTGTACTTTTTGACCATTCCAAGGGTACGTAATATCCACACCAATGGTTTTTTGTGTATAGGGATAATCTGCCCTCGACTTAAAACTTCCCGGACCCTGCTGCATACACATATAAGTCCAGCGGGAAATACTGTGTTCATAGAACATGGAAGGAAAACGCTCAATTACGTCGTTGAAAGAATTGTCCAGTCGTTTGCCTACGGGAACATAGCCTCCGTTGGTGCCGGATTCAGGTTCTTTGGAAATTTGTTCACCGCCATAAACGGACATCTTTCCGAGGAAGTTCATAACCTTGGTACGATCCCAATCAATAAAATAGACTCCACGCCACCGCGGATCATCTAACTTTTCCGGGGCGGCTACAAGCCTGTTGGTTCCGGAATCATTATACCCGGTAACTGGTGATACTCCAGGCCTCGTTAGTGACGGATCCGTTCCCTTTGGATTATATCCCGGCAGAATTGGATCATGCGCCAGCATTCTATACCCTTCGGTCAATGAGCCATTGTCGCCATAAGAATATTCGTCTGCTGAAAAGCCATTTGAATCGTCGAACATACCGAAACGCGCCTCCGGCGTACCGCGTACCGGGCTGGGGAAGGTATTCAGTGTTCCAAAGTTATACGTAGTATTGTATGTGCGGTTATACCAATCAAGGAATCCTCCAATGTGCGTCATTATTGGTTTACCATCGGGAACTACATCCAGCAATGAATTTAAAATGATCTCGTAATTGCCCGATGCTTCAGCATCATAATTTGAGTGGCTTTCGCCCCATGGACCAAAGGTGCCCGAATCAAATGCCCATATAACGTCTGAGTATTCCTGGAAAATTGGCTTTAGCTGATGATACTGATACTGAACCCAATTCATATCTGTAAACCCGGGCACGGTACACATTCTAAATATTGGCGAAGATCCTCTCCATGTACCCGCTCCTGGTTTTGCAATGTGAGCGGCACGATTCTCAGCCGTAACAGGTTTTTCGTAGTCTGCCTTATAATAGTATCTTTCATTGGCGGATGCAGGGCCGTCGTCTTCAAAATTAAGATTATCTTCAGTCCAAACAAAATGGTTCCAGCCTTTTGGGTCATAACAAACGCGTATATGCGCGACACTGTTGGTGTTGGTTCTTATGAATTCAAGTTGTTTTCTTATGAATTCAAGCCCATAGGATGTTATGGGTCCGTCTTTTCCTACCCGATTATGTTCATCTGGATTGCCAGGGGAGCTATCGCACCATGCATTCGACGAAAATTCATTCAGGACAAGGTAGAACTGAACTATGCGCGGTTCAACAGGAACGTTGCAATACCTGAGACCTAATCCTCCAAAATACATCGGCGGGGTCATTTCGTAAGCCATCTTAAAGGGTTGACCTAAAATTGTATTGGCACTTGCCGGAATTGTCATATACCCCCAATAGTTTGAACCTGCCGGTTTATCAGGGATAAAGGCTCCCAGGCCGGCAGCGTCGTCATTGCCTCTTTCAAAGCCCCTGTCCGGATTCGGAATATCAATAGGATTCTCCGTATAGTCGAGCACCTGCAACACCAAAGAGTCTGCTTCTTTAGCATCAGCACCATTCAATACAATTTCTTTTTGGGGAGCATTTCCCGCATATGTGACATACAACAAGCCTGTTAACACCAGACCAACGATTAATATGATTTTATTCATTCTAAATACTTTTTTCATAATTCAATCCTGGTTTAATATTATAATGCACAAATCAGATTCGCCAACAACGTTTTTTATGCTTGTTGCTAACTATCAAAAGTTGAGTTTATCGAATGTTGCAACTTGACGGGTCTTAGCATATAACGGTTAGGCTATTAATATGGTGGTTTGCGAGACACATAGTTGTCAAGTTACAAGAAAGTTGAAGCGGGCTACAACCCTTGAATTTACTGCTATTTCGGCTATTATTTTTATACATTGTGTGTGCCCTGCATGAGCAGTGCACACCCACTCCAAAGCTTTGAAAAAGAATCAAAAATACAACTTTAATATTCAGAGCCAAAGAAGAGGATGAATTTTTCCAGAGGGTGCAATTCCCTTATACGCCCTGATTAATGCGGGGAAATATTAGCAAGTGGCAAGCTGGTTGCTGGTGACGGAAGCAGTGAAGGCTGCGGAACGAATAAATGTTCAGTGAACATTTTAAGTGAATGGAATGGACGAAGTCCGGGACTGCAAAATCCGGTACTGACGAACAGAAGCTCTTACCAGGGGAGATCTCGGAATAGATTTGGTTTGTATGTGCCTAGAAGTCGGCAGAGGTCATAGCAGGCAAGCATGGTATGAACCGAAAGATTAGTTGCGGAAGTCTAGCGAACTGAACTCTCCGGGCTATCCGACAGCAGAGATGCAAACCGAAGGACAGCACATTAAGATGTTCCAAATTCGACAAGGAGTTCCAAATTTAGAATTTGCCAGCCTTGTCTTAAACCAGGACAAAGATGCTATTGGTGTAAAAAGCATTGGCACCGACACTTAACGAAACGCTGAATACAACTTGTCCCGATTTCTTATCCGGAAGAATCGCCTGGCCTGCCCTGAGCGGAGCGAAAGGGTACAGTGGTTTGAGAGGCGCACCCTGTCAGTAGTTGCTGGCGGGACCGTCTACTCGATTAGGCAACGTTTTTCTTTCCTAAGATCATATATTCTCGCCCTTCATATATCATTAAAACTTCTAATTTAAAATAACTGAATATTTCTTTTAAAACATTTATATCAAAGATATGCTGATGTAATGCTCTATTCTCAAAATTCTTCAATGATCTTTCTTTGAATTGTTCTAAGCTACCTGCGGGCTTATCCATTTCCAAATCATGCAATTCTAAAATTTCGTTCAAATGAGTTAAATCATTTTCTGTTATATTATTCTGATAATCTTCAAATAAATGAGAAAATTCTGTTATTGGGCGATTGTGGTCAAAGCAATAATCTTTATTCGGAAGCACCAAAAATAGTAAACCACCTTTTTTAACAACTTTAACCCATTCTTCGATTGCTTTTAATGGATTAGCAACATGCTCCAAACAATTGGAAGATATAACAAACTCATATTTTGAACTTGGGATAAGGCTTAAATCTGTTGCCTCTGAAATATATTGAACACCTTTTTTGTTTTTATAATAATTGTACTTTTCTCCGCTTTCAATATTACCTTCCCAAATTGTTGTATTTGAAAAATTACATCCGTCAAGTTCTTTCACAATTTTATATAATGGAACAAAACCACCGTTTCGGAAGATCCCGCTTGGCCCGCCAACCTCTAATCCAGATTTATTGGCAAATAATTGGCTTATATAAACAAAGTTATTTATTCGCTTTCTCATTATTTTGGATAATAGTCTTTTAAATACATATCCTAATCCTTTTTCATTTAAAATTTCAAATACTCTTGCTAATTTTTTCATCTGTTATTATTTATTTTTATGAGTCACAAGAAATACGCCATAATATCATTTTCAGTTGGTGTGGAAACTTACTTATGGCTATTTCATCTATGCAGTTTTTTCTTGCATTGCTTACAAAGGTTAGGCTATGAATAGTGGCGTTTTGCGTGGTTGTCCACTGTCAACCAACACCAATGTTGGTGCGGGCGACAATCCCGATAGCTATCGGGACCAATTATGTATTTCACCCGCTGTTATTTATATCCTTTTTGTGTGCCCTGCATGAGCAGCGCACACCCACTCCAAAGCTTTGAAAAAGAATCAAAAATACAACTTTAATATTCAGAGCCAAAGTAGAGGATGAATTTTTCCAGAGGGTGCAATTCCCTTATACGCCCTGATTAATGCGGGGAAATATTAGCAAGTGGCAAGCTGGTTGCTGGTGACGGAAGCAGTGAAGGCTGCGGAACGAATAAATGTTCAGAGAAAATTTTAAGTGAAGGGAATGGATGAAGTCCGGGACTGCAAAATCCGTTACTGACGAACAGAAACTCTTACCAGGGGAGATCTCGGAATAGAATTTGGTTTGTATGTGCCGAGAAGTCGGCAGAGGTCATAGCAGGCAAGCATGGTATGAACCGAAAGATTAGTTGCGGAAGTCGAGCGAACTGAACTCTCCGGGCTATCCGACAGCAGAGATGCAAGCCGAAGGACAGCACATTAAGATGTTCCAAATTCGACACCGGTCTCATGCACACCTTTAAAAATAGGCAATATGTGCATAAAAGATCAAGGCTTTATAACATTTCAGTATATTTCATGTGTCATTGCTTATTTTTTATAGGTTACATGGATTACGCCATGATTATCTAAATGTTTAATTGAAAATAAAATCCATGCAATCATAGCTATTTCTACGTCAGGTTTTATGCCACGCCACGCAAGCCGTTCGCTTGAATAGATCGAACAAACAAACTTGCATCACAGCGGCGCTTACTTCTGCAAGGCTTGAAATGCCCCACGCTCACAAAACCTTCGTTGAACTACTAATGAAATTCTATAATGTCGGTCCTTCTAAAGATAGTTTTCCTAAATCTTACATTGATTTGGTGTTATTTTGAAAGTTTCACTAAATCAAACTCCAATGAAATCTAAACACTTTTTATTAGCTCTGGTATTGATAAGTATTTTATCACTGGTCATAGTTCACAGTCTAAACTTACTTCGGATATGCTTAACAAATTTGAATTCCGCAACCTGGGAGCCTAGTGACAACATACGGCCGTGGAGTTTATATCACTAATATTCTTCCTTTGAAAAGACAACTACCATATAGCAATGGCACAAACAAGAACTAACTTCAGGATTCGAAATACATTGAAATAAGTTGAAATACATTGAAATAATAGAACTCATATATTGCTGTATTTCAGTTAATAGCATTCTTGTTAGATGAAAGTATAAACGATACTGTTTTTGCAAACCATGCATTATTATTTCATGTAAAATGCAAACCGTTAAAAATCTTTTCGGATGCTGTCTGGTTAGGAAACCAGCGTTTTCTGGAAAAATACGCAACCATATACAGATAACGAGCCCAATGCCTTCGGAATTTACTATTATGTAAATCAGGATCAGTTTATTGCCCCAAAGAAAAAGCAATTGCTTTTGCCCATTATCGAAATCAGGAACAAATCCGACAGCCTAGTGAAATCATTTGAAGTGAAAGAAACCCAGTTTGAAAAGATCGAATTTCCTTTATGGAAACAGCAAATCGGTAAATACAATATCATTCTGAAATCAAATGGAAAAGAGTATAAACAAACTGCGATTATTTAAAAACCTTGGCAATGGCCGGTAGGAAATTTTGATGTGCAAAAAAAATAAGCTTAAAAATTTGCCGATTATTAAGGTAATGGCCATACAAGATCAAGTTTGGATTACGAATATTCCCGGAAAAGCATTAAGAACCTTTGGCAAACAAATGCCAAAAGCCTACCTTTGCTTGATGAAATAAACTGAAAAATCTGTATAAATCATATCGCTTTTATTGCAATAATAACCCCTGAAAACTGATCAAATGGAAAAAGAATTGACAAATCTCGCAGCCGATAACATACGTATTCTTTCAGCTGCCATGGTTGAAAAAGCTAAATCAGGACATCCTGGCGGAGCCATGGGCGGTGCCGATTTCATTAATATTCTCTTCACTGAATTCCTCAGATACGATCCTACTGATATGGAATGGCATCTGCGCGACCGCTTTTTCCTGGATCCCGGTCATATGTCGCCTATGTTATATTCGGTTCTGACTCTTTCGGGCCACTATTCCATCGAAGATCTTAAAAATTTCAGGCAGTGGGGAAGCTGTACTCCGGGTCATCCGGAATTGGATAGAAGCAGAGGTGTTGAAAATACATCAGGTCCCTTAGGCCAGGGCCACACGATGGCTATTGGCGCTGCTATTGCAGAGAGGTTTCTTTGCGCCAGGTTCGGCGAATGGATGGCTCATAAAACCTTTGCCTATATCTCCGATGGGGGCATTCAGGAGGAAATATCCCAGCCTGCTGGTCGTATAGCTGGTTTTCTGGGGTTGAGTAACTTCATTATGTTCTACGATTCAAACGACATTCAGCTTTCCACCGAAACCAATGTCGTAACATCCGAAAACACGGCTATGAAATACGAGGCCTGGGGCTGGAATGTGATGACTATTGATGGAAATGATGCAGTAGCTATCCGCAAGACTCTTACCTTAGCAATAGCTGAAAAGGACAAACCGACCCTTATAATCGGGAAAACGATTATGGGAAAAGGTGCTGTAAAAGCAGACGGCGCGAATTTCGAACGTCGATGTGCCACTCATGGAATGCCGCTGGGCGAATCCGGTGCTTCCTTTGAAAAAAGTATTGAGAACCTGGGTGGAAATCCGGCCGACCCTTTTGTTATTTTCCCGCAAGTAGCTGAATTATACAAAAACACCAATGCTCAAAAAGTAAAAGCAGCTGCATCACGGAAAGCAGCTGAACAGGAATGGGCAAAATCAAACCCTGAACTTGCTGAAAAGCTGCAGATGTTCCTTTCGGGAAAACTACCGGAACTTGATTTCGGATCTGTCGTTCAAAAGGAAGGCATTGCCACACGTGCAGCTTCGGCAGCAATACTGGGATATCTGGCGCAGAATGTTGAAAATATGATTGTTTCTTCCGCCGACCTTTCCAATAGTGATAAAACAGACGGTTTTCTGAAATATACCAAACCTTTTGCCAAAGGTGATTTCAGCGGAGCATTTCTGCAGGCTGGCGTAAGTGAGCTGACCATGGCGGCTATCAGCAACGGAATTACTCTTCATGGTGGCGTGTGGGCTGCCTGTGCTACATTTTTTGTATTCAGCGATTATATGAAACCGGCAGTGCGCCTTTCGGCACTGATGGGATTGCCTGTAAAATACATTTGGACACATGACGCTTTCAGGGTAGGAGAGGATGGGCCAACGCACCAGCCTGTTGAACAGGAAGCACAGATCAGGCTGCTCGAACAGTTGAAAAACCATCATGGTCAGATGAGCCTGCTTGCCCTCCGTCCGGCTGATGCCTACGAAACATCAGTAGCATGGAAGATGGCAATGGAAAATACACAAACACCCACAGCTCTGATATTTTCAAGGCAAAACATCAAAGATGTGCCTGCAAAAGCTGGCTTGTCACCCTATCAATCCGCGCTGCAAGCTGCCAAAGGTGCCTATATCGTTCAGGATTGTCCTGCGAAACCAGATGTAATACTGGTTGCAAGTGGATCTGAAGTTTCTACACTTTTAGATGGTGCCGTTTTACTTAAAGCTCAGAATAACCTGAATGTCAGAGTGGTTTCAGTGATTTCTGAAGGACTATTCCGTCAACAGGATAAAGAATAC
>JBBQGD010000064.1:0-16657 GCA_038322655.1 Bacteroidales bacterium
TAAAAACTTTGGATATACAGTAACCCGCGACAGGCAGATTGATTTCGATGCCAACAACCAGGATATCTGTAAAATAGTTGCAAAGGCCGAACCAACCTTAAATCTGTGCATTTCTTGCGGATCGTGTGCCGCAACATGCACTGCCGGTCAATTTACTGATTTTAGCCTGAGGCAGGTTATCCTTTTATTGCGGCGTGGTGAAATCAAAAACCTGGATAAGGAAGTGTCGAAATGCATGCTTTGCGGTAAGTGCCAGCTGGTTTGTCCGCGTAATGTGAGTACACGCAACCTTATCATTCATATCAGCAAAGCGTTGAATGAGAATAAGTTGAACTCAAATTCCGCCCCCAACCCCTAAATCCTAAATCCTAAACCCTCATCCCCAACAATGACCTTTGATCTTTTTGTACTCCCGTTTTTTATAGGACTGTTATTCCTGGTAGGTGTTTTGGTGGTTAAATACAGCCGATGGATAGCCCTTATGGAAACATCCGAAAGGGTTAAAGCAGGAGTGGCGCTCTTTTCATTTAATTTGTTGAAAACGGTAAAAGAGATTTTCATGGAAAGTCTTTTGCATCGCAAGATGTTCAAAAGGAATCCGGTGCTCGGATTCATGCATATGAGTTTCGCCCTTGGGTGGTTTTTACTGATAGTGATGGGTAACCTGGAATCACGCATTTATAGCGGTGGCCATATCAATCCTCCCTATTACCCGATCTTTCTTAAGTTTTTTATTCACGATAAAAGGGTATTAGCTTTTGAGATATTCACTTTGCCGGGATTTTTCAGGTTTATAATGGATCTTTTATTGCTCTTCGTCCTTTCGGGACTCGTGTTGGCACTATTCAAACGAACCCGGTCCAAATGGTTCGGACTAAAAAGGACTACGCAGCACAATAGTTTCGATAAATGGGCAATTACCTCGTTATGGCTTATTTTCCCGATGCGTTTACTGGCCGAAAGTTTTACAGCCGGCATTTATAAAGGAGGAGGATTCCTCAGCAATACGCTCGGAAGCATTTTCGCTGCTATTCTTCCTTTGCAATACCTGGCTTATCCTGCATGGTGGGCATATTCCATGATGCTGGGTATTTTTTTTGTAACACTTCCATGGAGCAGGTTTATGCATATTCCTACTGAAATTATTTTAATCTTTTTACGCAATGCCGGCATCGAGCAGGGGAAATATCCAGGCAGTTTCAGCGAAATTGAACTGCGTTCATGTCCGCGATGCGGCGTATGTATTGATGTTTGCCAGATGAATGGAGCCGGACTTACAGGTTCTACTGCAGTTTATTTTATCCGTTCATTACGGGAACAAAAAACTGACGTACAACTCAATTCGAACTGTATGATGTGTGGCCGTTGCCTCGAAGCTTGTCCTGTAGGTATTGATACACTTGGTTTAAGGGTAGGAGCGAGGAGCGTTGATAACAAATTGATGGCATCCGATTTCAGTTATCTGTTGAAACAGCCGGTGCTTGAGAAAAGGGCGGAAGTAGTTTATTTTGCGGGTTGTATGGGACATCTTACACCCGGAGTTAAACGCGCCATGGTGCAGATTTTTGAAAAAGCAGGTATTGATTTTACTTTTCTGGATGAAGATGGATCGATATGTTGCGGTCGTCCGTTGAAACTTGCCGGTTTGCAGGAAGCTGCTTCAAAACTTATTGCTGAAAACACTACTAAGATTCTTAAAACCGGAGCTAAAATACTGGTTACTTCATGTCCGATTTGTTATAAGGTATTCAACAGCGATTATCAACTGAACGGAATGCAAGTGATGCACCATTCTGTTTATATTGAAAGGTTGATTAATGAAGGCAAACTCTTGCTGCGGCCAACTGCTCTAAAAACTGTATATCACGATCCATGTGAATTGGGCAGGGGATCAGGTATTTACGAGCAACCTCGTAATGTTTTGAAACAAATTGCCGAAGTTTCCGGGGTAAAGGAGGAACGGGTTAATTCACTTTGTTGCGGAGGCAGTATCGGGGAACTTGGCATGAATGCAGCCGAGCGGAATGCGATCCGCGACGGAGCATTGAATATTCTTTGTGCATCTAAACCGGATATACTGGTAACAGCTTGTCCGCTTTGTAAGAAAACTTTTGATTCGGGCAATTCTGTGATAATAAAGGATATAGCCGAACTTGTAGCTGAGAATATTATGACACATAAAAACCTGATAAAAGCTCCTGAGTTGATTGAAGTATAGAAAAGTATATTTCTACTCTTTGCTTTTCCCGTTCTCTGTATTTTCATCATTAGCAAAGCAAGAATATTTTTTTTCTTGGATATACTGTTTTGCACTTCAGCCTGTAAATTAAGCGGGTGTTTTTGCAAGTTAAAAGTAGATATATAGAATCTTCATTTTTATAAATGTAACAGTTAACTCAACCTTCTGTTCGCGAGGAGGTTATTTTTCGGTTTTTACTCGTTTTCGTAGCGATCTTAAATTATAAACTTTACTTCATTCAGATCACATACCAGGGTTTTGCCTGATTTATCTTCTAATAATAATTGGCCATATTCATTTGTGCCTGTGATCCTTGATTGTACAAGGATATCATTCACAAGGTACTCGTGCCATTCCATCAGACGATAAAGTGATTTTTGATAATCAGTATTGATTTTTTTTATTGTCTCAGGGCTGATAAAAGTGTATCGTTCAAAAATGGACTGTAACAGCTTGTTTAGCAATTCGTTAATTCCATATTCCATGTTTGTGATCATCTTTAACGATACAGGATTAGGAGCGTTACTCGTAAAAAATGTTTGGTTTACATTAAGGCCAATTCCTACAACCATATATTCCAGTTTAATACCCAACACTGAATTCTGGATCAGGATCCCGCAGACCTTTCTGTCTTCAATATAAAGATCATTTGGCCATTTTATCGAAATCCTCTGATTTGGCAGTTCGGCAATCAGGAAATCATAAATGCCAAGGGAAATTGCTTTGTTTAAAATAAATTGTTGATTAGCTGTTACTTTCGGATATAGAATCAGGCTGAAAGTCAGGTTCTTCCCCTTTTCACTTTCCCAGCTATTTAAGTCCGTTCCCCTTCCTTTAGTCTGATGATCAGTAAATACCACACAGCCTTCTTCCGGACGATCTTTCGAAAGCAACTCAATGGCATAGCTGTTGGTAGATTTAGTTTCAGGTAGGTGGATTATCGGAGGTTTCAATGCATTCAGATTTAAAAATATTAACTACTTTTAATAAGCAAAGTTAAAACAAATCGCATGTTAGAGCGTTCAAGATGGCAAGAATCGTTTTGTGACAAAATGTCGTGCTTTAAAAAAAGGACTGAAGTTTGATACGATACAGCACTAATAACAAAAAAACATTTACTTTAAATCCCTACCTTTGCAACCTGTTATCAATTAAGGATAAAGATGTTTTAAATCAGTTAAGCGATTTAATCAATCATGAGGTAAAAAGCCTCAATATCATTTAAGTGGATGTAAATAAATGGCAGGAATCAATAAAGTAAGAAGAAATCTAATTCAACATAAATGGCGAAACGTAAAAAGAGTGAAACTTCGGGAATGCTCGCAGATATTATTGTTAAAGGAATGCAGGAGAAACTCGGATTAGATATCGTTAAACTTAACCTTTCTGGAATACCTAATTCAATAACTGATTATTTTGTAATTTGCCACGGCTCATCCCGTTCACAGGTTGACGCAATTGCAGATTCAGTGCAGGGGGAAGTTAAAAAGGCTGTAGGGGGATTACCTGTTCACAAGGAAGGTTTTGAAAACTGTGAATGGATATTGCTTGATTATTTTGA
Source organism: Bacteroidales bacterium (assembly GCA_038322655.1). Lineage (GTDB taxonomy): Bacteria > Bacteroidota > Bacteroidia > Bacteroidales > UBA4417 > UBA4417. The sequence goes on from JBBQGD010000064.1 coordinate 3,801, forward strand.
TGTGGTAGTTCATATTTTTCAGGAGGAAACGCGTAGTTTTTATCAACTTGAAAAGTTGTGGGCTGATGCTCCACGCGAAAATGTTTCGGTTATTAATTAAGAATTTAATTTAAGAATTTCAACATAATGAGTAACGAAGATAACTATAACAAGGGCGGTAAATCACAGGGTTCAGGCGGTCCTAAAATGCCTAAAATGCCTAAAGTAAAATTTAATTTTTACTGGATCTATGCTATACTGGGGGTTGTTCTGTTTGGATTGTATCTTAACAATATGGGAGTAGCTCCCAAAGATTTGGGTTTGGGTCAGCTAAAGACTATGCTGACAAACCAGGATATAGAGAAAATACTGTTAGTAAATAAGGAGCAGGCTGAGATTTATATTAAAAAAGAGAAATTGAGTTTACCTCAGTACAAGGATGTAAAACCTGCAAACACATTAGCAACCGCTGCGCCGCAATATGTATACCAGATCGGATCGGTTGAATCGTTTGAGAAAGATGTTGCTGATGCCCAGGCCAATATTACAAATCCTGTTTATGTTCAAAATGTGACCCGTAAGAACTGGGGAGGCGATATACTCGGATGGATTTTACCGATAGTAGTGCTGGTTGGACTTTGGTTTCTGATTATGCGGATGATGACCAAAGGCGGTGCAGGTGGTGGCGGACAGATTTTTAATATAGGCAAATCAAAAGCACAGCTTTTTGATAAAGATACCATGGTTTCATTGAATTTCAATGATGTTGCCGGACTTCAGGAGGCTAAAGTGGAGGTGATGGAAATTGTTGAGTTCCTGAAAAACCCCGAAAAATATACCGATCTGGGAGGTAAAATTCCAAAAGGCGCTTTGCTTGTAGGCCCTCCCGGAACCGGAAAAACTTTGCTTGCCAAGGCTGTTGCCGGCGAAGCCAAAGTACCGTTTTTCTCCCTTTCAGGATCCGATTTTGTTGAAATGTTTGTAGGCGTTGGTGCATCCAGAGTACGCGATCTTTTTAAACAAGCTAAAGAAAAAGCGCCAAGTATTATTTTTATCGATGAAATTGATGCTGTGGGACGTGCCCGTGGTCGTAGTGCTATGACAGGAGGGAATGATGAGCGTGAAAATACACTTAATCAGTTGCTTACTGAGATGGATGGTTTTCAAACCAATGCCGGTGTTATCATATTGGCTGCTACCAACAGGGCTGATGTCCTCGACAGAGCGCTTTTACGGGCCGGACGTTTCGACAGGCAGATTTATATTGAACTGCCTGACCTGGAAGAACGCAAAGCTATTTTTAAGGTACATATGCGTAACCTGAAAATGGATGACAAAACCAGTGTTGATTTCCTGGCAAAGCAAACTCCCGGATTTTCAGGTGCTGATATTGCCAACGCTTGTAATGAAGCTGCTCTCATAGCTGCCCGCGGTGATAAGAAAATGATCGGCAAGCAGGATTTTCTTGATGCTATAGATCGTATTGTTGGTGGGTTGGAAAAACGTAATAAGATTATCTCACAACACGAAAAGAAAGTTATTGCTTATCACGAATCTGGACATGCTTCTGTTAGTTGGCTACTCGAACATGCTCACCCATTGGTAAAAGTTACTATTGTGCCTCGTGGAAAAGCCCTTGGTGCTGCATGGTACTTGCCTGATGAAAGGCAGATTACCACGTATGAACAAATGATTGACGAACTTATAGCAACACTTGGCGGACGTGCGGCCGAAGAAGTAGTATTTGGTAAAATATCAACAGGCGCACTTAACGATCTTGAAAAAGTTACCAAGCAGGCGTATGCCATGGTGGCATTTTATGGGTTAAATAAGAAAATCGGGAACATTAGCTTCTATGATTCTTCCGGTCAAAGTGAATATAGTTTTTCCAAGCCTTTCAGCGAAGAAACAGCTCGCACAATCGACAATGAGATACATAAAATGGTTGAGGAGTGCTATCTTAAAGCTAAACAATTACTTACCGAAAATCGTGATAAGCTAAATCAGCTGGCTGAGATCCTGCTCCTTAAAGAAGTAATCTTCCGCGAGGACCTGGAGAAAATATTTGGCAAAAGACCTTTCCCTGATCAAGACCATGTAATGATGAACAGCACTGGTGAAACAATAGAAGAAAGGCAAGCTGAAGCTGCTGCAATTCCTGCTTCTGTTTCTATTCCTATAGATGTACCTGATGATGTTCACAAGTCTGAAAGTCCTGAGAAAGAGGCAAAACCAGATATTCCTTCATAAGTTTTTTGCAGATGTACACTATTAGTGAAAAATGTATAAATTTACCTTGTCAGAAATACCACTGTCAGTGTAAATAATATAGCTGCAAATGGAAGAAAGTACATCACGGGAGAAGGTGCTCAAGAAAATACGCCATGCCTTAATATATAAAACCGACAATCCTTTTCCCCAGGTTGATTTTGAATCATCGGTTTATAAACCAATGAATGATACTTCCGATGTGAATTTTGCACAGGAATTTACCAAAGTTGGTGGTGTTTTTCTTTATTGTGAAAATGAAAATGAAGTTATAAGCACGTTATCAGCTCTTAATTCGGAATGTGGCTGGCAAAATATTTACTGCACCGAACCTCAGTTCCAGTTTTTGCTAACCCAGGCAGGTGTTTCATTTGAATCGGATGAAGATAGTTTAAAACAACTCAGTGTAGGGATAACCGGATGTGAATTTCTGATTGCAAGGCTGGGTAGTATTATGGTTTCCTCCAAAACAAGCCGCAGGCTGAATGTATACCCTGAAATTCACGTAGTTATTGCTTATGCAAATCAATTGGTTGATGATTTAAAAGATGCGTTTGTTGCTGTTCAGACTAAATATTCAGGCAAACTTCCATCATTATTATCTGTAATTACAGGACCGAGCCGTACAGCCGATATCGAAAAAACACTGGTAATGGGTGCTCATGGACCCAGGGAATTATTTCTGATTTTGGTCGAAACTCCACCGTCAGAAGATTAAATCTAACTTTATGCCGGAACATTGGGAAGTAATTTACAGTACTAACCAGCTTTATGAGGCTGAAATGGTTAAAGATATGTTTGCCGACAATTTTATCGAATGCGTTATCATGAATAAAAAGGATTCAACTTACGGATTTGGTGAACTTGAAGTATATGTCCCCACAGCCCTGGTTTTAAAAGCAAAACAATTAATACTTGAATTTAAAGGTGAATAACTTAGCTACGCGCTCGCTTACTGCAGTTTTTTTTGTAATAGCAATGGTTGGGTCCGCACTGTTGGGACAAACAGTATTTTTAGTTCTGCTGTTAATCATCACTTTTTTTAGTCTTAATGAGTTTATATCTTTAATCTCGAACGATAAAAATCAGCCATCACTCTGGACAACATTAATTGTAGGCTGTGCAACATACATCATTCTTGCAGCGAATGCTACGGGGTTAATTCCTGCCGAAGGTTTGGTTGCTATTATTCCGTTTATTTTCATGATTTTCATACTGGAACTCTGGCGTAATAAAACTAATCCTTTTACCAATATAGCTATAAGCCTTGCAGCTGTTATTTATATTGCTCTCCCTCTTGGATTTGTTATGTATTTTTTTGACTCTTCAGTAACATCCGGTCCCAATCATTATGGTCTTGTATTAGGCTTTCTTGCAATTTTATGGTTAAATGATACCGGCGCCTATTTCGTTGGATCACTCGTTGGGAAACGTAAACTTTTTGAACGCATTTCGCCTGGCAAAACCTGGGAAGGAAGTGTGGGTGGTGCTCTATTTGCTTTACTTACTTCCTGGGGCCTGTCATTTATTTTTAAGCAACTTGATGGATTACAATGGATGATAATGGCTATTATTATTGTAATTTCAGGTACACTTGGCGATTTGGTTGAATCCATGCTTAAAAGAAGCCTTGGTGTTAAAGATTCTGGTTCCGTTTTGCCCGGTCATGGAGGCATGCTCGACCGATTTGATGCCGTTTTACTGTCTGCTCCATTTGTATTCGTATATTTGGCGCTCTTTTGCCGGTAATTTAACATGTTGATTATTAATGAAAATACACAAAGAAGGATATAACAGCATTGCCGCAGCAACCCTGGCTGCTGCAATATTGTTGATTGGTATTAATTATTTCTACCCTGTACAAACAGTATTCCATTACCTCGGATATCTCGCACTGCTGGTATGTTGGTTTATAGTAGTCAGATTTTTCCGGATACCATTCCGGGAACTGATTGAGGATGCTGATATTGCACTGTGCCCGGCAGATGGAACAGTTGTTGCTATAGAAGAAGTCTTTGTTAATGAATTTTTTAATGACAAGAGATTGCAGGTATCAGTATTCATGTCGCCTAACAATGTTCATGTTAACCGTTACCCTGTTTCGGGGAAAATAGTTTATACCAATTACTGGCCAGGTTCATTCCTGGTGGCCTGGCATCCAAAGTCCTCAACAGAAAATGAAAGAAATACCGTTGTAGTTGAACACCCGAAATATGGCCCTATTATGGTGCGGCAGATTGCCGGAGCACTTGCCCGCAGGATTGTGTGTTATTCCAAAACAAATGAGCGCATTGTCCAGGGTAAGGAACTGGGATTTATTAAATTTGGAAGCAGGGTTGATCTTTATTTGCCTTTAGATGCTAATATCAAGGTTTCTTTGGAACAAAAAGTGAAAGGCGGAATAACACCGATTGCCATCCTTAGCGAAGGCAGACATGAAGATTATTAACATCTTTTTAACAAATAAAAAGATTGTTCGTCTAATAAATCACAATACTTTTGCGTTACATAATCTCAGAAACAAATTTAAAATAATACCTATGAAAAAAATAGCACTTGTAATTTCGTTAGTCTCACTTATTTTTGCTTTTACTGTAAATACAGCATCAGCACAAAAAGTAACAACAGCTAATAAAGCTAAAACTGAAACTGTTAGCACAAGCAAAGATGCTCCGGCGAAAGCTTGCTGCTCAAAAGCATCGGCCAGCGCTGCTGCTAGCACAAGCGATGCAAAAGCTTCCGGTTGCTCAAAAACTTGTAGCAAAGCAGAAGCAAAAAATTGCGCAAATAAAGGTACAGCCAAAACAGATGCTGCTCCTGTTCCTAAACAGAAATAAAAATTCTGAAAAGAAATATACCCGCTTTTTAGCGGGTTTTTTTATGCCCTTTTATGACTTCCTGGATAAGTTTCTAAAAGAGTTACGAATTACAATTTACGATTTACGAATAACGATTTACGAATAGCCTATCCTGGCTTCTGACACTTAGCAATTTTTGCAAAAATGAGTTTGTAAATTGCTGATTATATGATTATTAGTTATTAGAAAAATGAATTTTACCGCACTAATTGTCGTTTTTCTATATTGCTTCTTAATAACGCAAAATTTGATTTTAAGGACTTGAGAATCGCTTAAAGAAATTTTATTCTTTTTCTTAGTTCATTTATTAATTCTCAATAACTTTAAACCTCAAATGCGAAAAATCATGGAGCATGGTACCACACTAAACGTCAGAAGTCAGGAAGAGTTACGAATTACAATTTACGATTTACGAATGACGATTTACGAATAGCCTATTTCTATTGATTTAGCTTATTTCTGTAATGTTCCACCAAATTACAAGTCGTACCTTGTAAATTAACTCTTAACCTGTTCTCCAATATTCAATCAACCGAAATTAAAGTAACCCCATGATTTCTTCCAACGAAAACACCTCCATGGTTACCGGATCGTTGTGCATCTTCCTTTCATGGTTTACATATAGCTGATCAATCCCGTTTTGTCGGGCACCTGCCATATCTACCTCCAGGTCATCACCAATCATTAAACTGTCAGCTGCCTGTGCTCCCGTTTTACGAAGCGAATATTGAAATATTTCGGGATCGGGTTTTTTCGAACCTGCTTCTTCACTGGTAATCACACTGGTAAAGAAAAGATCCATTCCTGAATTCTTCAGTTTCCGGAATTGTACTTCTTCAAATCCGTTCGTAATTATATGAAGAGGATATTTAGGATGAAGGTATTCAAGGGTTTCTATTGCATTTGGGAATAAGTAAGTTTTTGACGATATCCCATCAATAAAGCCTGAGGCCATTGCTTCACCTAACTTGTGGTCATCTATCCCGAATTCACATAGTGTATCATAAAACCGTCGGAAATTCAGAACATCTTTTTCAATTTTATCTTCCCGGTACAAAGCCCATAAAGCCAGGTTTATACCAACATACTTTTCTCTGAATACTTCGTAACTGGCAATTCCCTTTTTATTCAGTTTCAACAGTTCAAACATTTCGCGCTTGGTTTCTTCAGCACTGCGCTCAAAATCCCACAATGTATGATCAAGGTCAAAAAAGATATGTTTATAGGCTTTTCTCATTTCTTCGATTTTATCAGAATGCAAAAGTAGCCTTTGCGGTTTAGAAAAAAAATTTATTCATTTCGTCGGAAATGATAAAAAATCATGTATTATTGCAATATTAAATTAATATCATAGTAACATGGAAAAAGAAAAATTAGACTCAACTTCCTCGGGCTATATGGGCCTTGTGATCCTCCTGGCACTTTTGGCTGGTGGTATTTTGACGCTGGTTTCGTTCAATCAGCAATTGTTTGGTGTAATAGCAGGGCCGATATTCCTGGTAGTTGCCGCTTTTATGTCTGCCGGGTTCCTGGTTATCAATCCAAATGAATCGTCAGTAATTACGCTTTTTGGTGAATACAAGGGTACGTTGAAACGCAATGGATTCTATTGGGTTAATCCGTTTTTTGTAAAAAAGAAAATTTCGTTACGTGCCCGTAACTTCAACAGTGAGTTGATAAAAGTTAACGACAAATTAGGGAATCCGATTATGATTGGAATTGTTCTGGTTTGGAAGGTTGAAGAAACTTTTAAAGCTGCTTTCCAGGTAGATGATTACAACCGGTTTGTTGAGATACAGAGCGAATCAGCAGTACGCAAACTCGCAGGCCATTATGCTTACGATAATTTTGATGATGAGCAAACTGAGATTACACTACGCGGCGGAGGTGAAGAAGTAAATCATGTGCTTGAGAAAGAACTTTCGGAGCGTTTGCATATTGCCGGCATTAACGTGATTGAAGCTCGTATTGCTCACCTGGCATATTCTGCTGAAATTGCACAGGCTATGCTCAAACGTCAGCAGGCTACCGCCATTGTTGCAGCTCGGGTTAAAATTGTTGAAGGTGCAGTTAGTATGGTCGAAATGGCGCTTAACAAGCTTTCGGAAAGCAAAATTGTTACTCTTGATGAAGAGCGTAAGGCTGCTATGGTGAGCAATCTGCTTGTGGTTTTGTGTTCGGATAAAGACGCTTCGCCTGTAGTTAACGCAGGTTCAATTTATTAAAATGACGGCACGACTTATTTATCGGGAAGAACAATCGTTCCGGCAGTCAATTGTGCCATGGATTATGCTGGTTGCCATATTGTTTGTGATTGGAGGAATTAGCGTGAGTTTTTACCAACAGTTATATCTCGGTAATCCTTCTGGTAGTAAACCGATGAGCAACCATGGCCTGATCTGGAGTAGTATTATTTCTTTTATAGTGATGTGTGCCGTTTTCATGTTGATACTGAGTGGCCGAATGGTCACCGAGATATGGACGGATGGAATCCGATTTAATTTTTCACCTTTTATCCGAAAAATGCGGCATATCCCACTTGCCGATATAACTTTTGCTGAAGTTGCAAAATACAGGCCCCTTGCTGAATTTGGTGGATGGGGAATACGGAAACGGTTGTTATCCCGAAAAACTGCATATAACATTAGCGGCAAAATAGGAGTTAGGATAACAAAGAAAAACGGCAGCCAGGTGATGTTTGGAACTCAAAAGCAGGAAGAAATGAAGCGTGCCGTTGAAAAGATGATGAAACCTGAATCCCCGGCAATTTATTATTAATGCAACTCCTTAAAACAATGAAGAAAAAGATATCATTTTTATTCCTGTTAGTTATAGCAAACCTGGCAGGTTGGACTCAGGACATTACCGGGCAATGGAACGGAATCCTGGACGTCCGTGGTATTCAGTTAAGAATAGTTTTTAATATCACTAAAACTGATGCCGGGTATATTTCTACTATGGATAGTCCTGATCAGGGAGCAAAAGGTATTCCCGTTACTTCTACCACTTTCGAAAATCAGAAACTAAATCTGAAAGTTTCCGGACCTGGAATTGAGTATGAAGGAGAATTGAAAGAAGGAAAAATATCAGGCATTTTTAAGCAAAGTAGTCAATCATTCGCTTTGGATTTAAAACGGGAATATACTGAAAAAGCTATATTGATAAGACCCCAGGAGCCTGTTAAACCCTTTCCTTATTATTCGGAGGAAGTAACTTTCAGAAATGAAAAAGCTAACATCAAATTGGCCGGCACATTAACGGAGCCTAAAAGGGGAGGATCTTTTCCTGCTTTAATTTTAATAACCGGAAGCGGACCACAAAACAGGAATGAGGAACTTTTGGGTCATAAGCCATTTCTTGTATTGTCTGATTATTTAACGAGAAACGGAATTGTGGTATTACGTTTTGACGACCGGGGAACTGCTGAATCAGAAGGCGATTTTAAATCAGCAACTTCAGCAGATTTTGCAACGGATGTGGAAGCCGCTATTTCCTATTTAAAAACAAGAAATGAAATCAATAAGAAGAAAATCGGACTGATCGGGCATAGTGAAGGGGGATTGATTGCGCCTATGGTAGCTTCAAAATCCAAAGATGTAAGATTTATCGTATTGCTGGCTGGTCCGGGAATGAAGGGCAGCAAATTACTGTTGCAGCAACAGGAACTGATAGGCAGAGCATCGGGTGTATCCGAAAGTGATTTGCTGAAGACCAGAGAAATAAACACGGCTGTATTTGAGATGGTTGATAAGTCAACAAACACGGATTCGTTGCGAAAAGCTCTTACCAGATTTCTAACAGAGAAAATGAAGGAATCTCCTGATAATCAAAAGCCTGCTGGCATGAGTGAAGAAGATTTTATAAAATTGCAGGTTGATCAGATTACCAGTCCATGGATGCAATATTTTCTCAGATACGATCCTGCACCAGCATTACAAAAAGTGAAGTGCCCGGTATTAGCCCTGAATGGTGAAAAAGATCTGCAGGTTCCGCCAAAGGAGGATTTAGAAGCTATTAAAGCTTCATTGCTAAAAGGAGGAAATAAAAATGTAACCACTATAGAAATACCGAATTTGAACCATCTGTTCCAGGAATGTAAAACGGGATTGCCTGCTGAATATTCTCAGATAGAACAAACATTTTCACCGGCAGCATTAGCTGAAATCGTAAAATGGATAGAGCTTAATTAAGAATTAAAAAGTACAAAGCCGATAGTTTTTAAAAATAGTAAGATGTCGAAGAAGAAAGTATTTGCCCTACGCGTGGATGAAGAAATTTATGCAGCTATCGAAAGATGGGCAGCCGATGAATTTCGGAGTGCCAATGGGCAATTGGAATGGATAATAAACAAAGCTTTGAAAGATGTCCGAAGATTTCCGCCTCCAGTGGTTACGGATAATACAGATACTGAATAATAAAAAAGCGGCAGGAAATTAATCCTGCCGCTTTTGGTTGGTATCAGCTAGAATTGTACTTAGCTTTATTTTTTAGCAATAACAGTTCCTTTAATCAATAACATTACCGGGTTAGGATCGGCATTAGTTGTTACTGTAATACTTTTGGTGAATGCTCCCATAGCTGCTGCATTATAGGTGGCTGCAACAATAGTTGATTTTCCAGGTAAAACAGGTTCCTGTGAGTATTTCAGGTTTGTGCAACCGCAACCAGCTTTAGCTGTTTGGATCAGTAATGGTTCTTTCCCTTCATTGGTGAGTTTAAATTCAGCTTCTTTTGGAATTCCCTGTTCTATTTCTCCAAAGTCACTGACAGTTTTATCCCATTTTGCTTTTGGTGCATTAGGATTGACAGCAGTGGTTTGAGCTGAAGCGACGGTATTAGTAGTTTGTGCATTTGACTGACTAAAGCCAATTGCGAGAATGAGAGCAATAAAAAGACATTTTTTCATAAGTTTTCAGATTAACAAAATTAATTATTGCAAAGAAAGAGCAAAACTTCAAGACTCAATTAAAGGAAATGTAAAACAATACAAATTAAATGTAAAAGTTTGTAAATGAATTGTAAATATCAGTTTATTAAAATCACTTTTAACTTATATCTATTTGGGATAGATTGTCTAATTAGTTCCTGTAATATTTATTTATATGTGCAGAGCTGAGAATGTTAAAGAACGAAAATCAGAAAATATGATATATTTCTCTTGTTAACCCCTTTATACTATTACTTTTTCCAAATTTGTTTATAAATTAGTGCGGTATTATGTGCTTTTCAAAAGCATTTAACTTTAATTCCTGGGGATATACCGTATAACCATAAAAGGATTGCTGAAATACAGTGTGTAACATATTGATTATAAAGCACATGAAATAAGTTCGGCCGTTCAGGGAATGAAAATCTGATAAATGGAAAAAGTTTAGCCGGGCATTAAATTGAAAAAAGTACTACAATTTAAATCTTATTTGTGGATAGGGCTGTTCTTTTTACTGCTCTCTGCTGGAAATATGGCCAGAGCTGCTGCTTTTACAGCAATCCAGGATGGAAATTGGGATGATCCGGCAACATGGGGTAGTATAAGTTTTCCAGGTATTGGTGATGACATAACAATTAATTTTGAGATTATTGTTAGAATGAATGTGGATGGGACATGCTCAACTATAACAGACATGCCTGGAGGAATAATTTTAGGTACGGGAATTTTAACAATTGTCGGAAATGCAGGGGTTGCTATTAGCGATATCTCAGGCAATGCATTAATATCTTGTCCATTAGTTTTACCTGCTGATGCATCAATAACGGTAAGTGGAACATTAACTATATCAGGTGTTATTATTGGGGCTGCAAACAATTTAATCAAGGCAGGGACAGGGAAATTAATTCTCTCGGGTATAAATACATATGACGGTATCACAACTGTTAATGCAGGTATTTTAAACCTGCAAGACGAGCAGAGCGCCGGCACTTCTGTAAATGGTATTATTGTTAATGATTTAGCCCAGTTAGAACTGGAAAGCGCTTTACTGATGGTTATTGATGAACATTTAAGTCTTTCGGGATCAGGCATATCCGGTGGAGCTTTGATAAATGTAAGTGGAACTAATGTATTGTCAGGTACAATCGATATTAGTGGAATCGATACCAGGATAAGCAGTACATCCGGTGTTCTCTTTATTTTAGGTGCCCTCAACCTGAAAGAAAATCTGCTTACATTTCAAGGTACTTCAAATGTAACTGATCCGGGAGTAATTTATACTTCAACCGGAACCGGCAGCATTGCAAAAGAAGGCTCAGGTGTGCTTAGTTTTGGCAACCAGTCTTTTTCTATATACTCTCTTACAATTAATGATGGTACATTGATATCTACATCAGGTATACTTAATCTTGCAGGAGATTTCATTAATAATAAAGGGACATTTGTCCATAATGGAGGGACTGTGAACTTTAGCGGTAGTACTCCACAAAGTATTGGCGGATCTCAACAAACCATTTTTAATGACCTGATGCTGGACAACTCAGTCGGAGCATCCCTTGGTAACAGCGAATCCGTTGAGGGTATTTTAACTTTAACAAACGGGTGGTTAATTCTTGGTGCAAATAATCTTACGTTGGGTTTTGAAGCGGTAGAGGGTAATCCATCAGTTTCAAATATGATAGTAACAGATGATACAGGCGAATGCCGCAGGATATTTTCAACAAACGGTTCTTACATATTTCCTGTAGGAAACATACCCGGAACACCACAGTATTCGCCAATCACTTTAGATTTTACCTCCGGTACTTATTCATTAGGTGCTTATGCTGGTGTAAAAGTTACTGATGGCCAACATCCGGATAATACCAGCACTACAGATTACCTTACCCGGTATTGGACCGTTACAGCAGATGGAATAAGTTCGTTTTCATATGATGTTACAGCTACATTTATAAATAGTGGGGGAGATATAACCGGAAACATAGCCAACATAATCTCAGGAATGTGGAATGGGTCAGTATGGCAGAACTTTGCCTCAGTATCAGCACCAATTATTTCAGCTACCGGCATTACAGTTTCAGGTGATTTTACAGGGATTTCAAATACAACTTCTCCGCTTCCAACTATTACATTAGGTGCAAGCCCAAGTGTCTGCAGTGGTTCTGTATCAGCCACTTTGCCATATACCGGAACAACAAATTCTCCGGATCAATATTCAATAACCTGGGATGCATCAGCTTTAGCAGCTGGTTTTTCCTTTGCACCTTTAACATCCCTACCAGTTTCTCCTGTTACTATTAGTGTGCCATCGGGTGCTCCAGCAGATATTTATACAGGAACTATTATAGTGCATAATTCTACATCAGGAAGCAGTAGTGTTGATATATCTTTCACAGTAATTGTATATTCATTGCCAACAGCTATTATTACAGATCAAACCGATGTAAGTTGCTTTGGCAACAATACCGGAGCAATAGATCTGACTGTTTCGGATGGAACGCCTGGTTATTCATATTTATGGACCAAAGATGGATCAGTGATTGCTCCAACGTCGGAAGATCTGAATGGATTAGTTGCCGGTACATACGTTGTAACTATACAGGATGCGAATAGCTGTGAGTCACAAACAACTGTTATCATCGCACAGCCTGATGAACTTAATATTGGACTGACACAAACAGCTACCACATGCTTTGGAGGGAACAAATCGATATCGGCAGCCTTAATCGGCACCCCGCTGAATGACCTGGAGATCAATATCGACGGAGGCACATTTTCTGCTGTTGCTTCCAGCCCGGTTGTATATAGCGGACTAACGGCAGGAA
>JBBQGD010000065.1:0-16593 GCA_038322655.1 Bacteroidales bacterium
TCTGATTTGTGAGTTTCAGTTCTGACTATTTTTTTGACAAATCCGGCTTAACAATGGTGAACACCCGGTTAATAGTGAAGCCAAGAAAAATTCCTCCATTATTCCACTTGTTCGTGGTTTCAGTAATAAATGCCCTATCGAACATGGGTTGAGCATTGGTAAGTCTGAATTGAAAGACATGCCCCCCTGTATCAAGATCGACTCCTAATGATAAACAATTACCATATTTCGCGGTTTCAGTGCCTGATACTGAATAGGAATTAATAAAACCTGGAATCTGGTAAAAATATTCAGCATTGATAGTGGTTCGTTCTGCAATTTTATACCTGCCACCAATACCTATTGACAATTGATCATTACGATCAGTACGGAAAGGAACAAGATTTTTGTGGATATAAGTTGGTGTAAGTTGCAATGATAAAGCATTTGAGAACTTTCGGGCAACCAGCAATTGAGCAATATACGACATGCGTGAAGAGAAATAATTTGTACGGGATGTATCAGCCCAATGGAGTGAATTCAGAAAAGCGCCACCATAAAATGATAAGGATACGGGCATATTTCTTTCTCCGGTGCTTTGCCTGAGTATTTTTGCTTTTACAGAACCATCAAAGGTTTTTCCATAAGAACTACGGCCAATCCCAACACTCAACCAATTATTAATCCCATATTCGAATCCAAGCCTGATGGTTGAAACATCAAGCCCCCACATATTATATGCGCCCTGGTTCAAACTACCGAAATCGTGCTCAATCAGAAATTGAAGAGTGCCGCTGGCCGGACTTTCAATCGATTGTCCCAGCACAATACGTGTTGTTTTGAAAGTTGCATATGTATATGTTGTTTTAGGAGTTAAACCCTTATCGAGCATATCCATCAGATCCTGTGCAAACAATTGACCGCTGAAGGTTATGAGAATAAGGCAGATTGTTAGAATTTTATTTCGTACCATGATAACTTCTTATTTATATCTTCACACAGAAAGGCAAAGTAATTATTTTACTATTGAACATTTATTGAATTTAATATCGGTATCATCGTACCCGATACAAACGCCTTTAATTTTCACTTTTTCACCAATCGTTAATGTGCCTGCTTCATTATTGTGCTTTTTATACATCTGGCATGCAATAGTTTTAGCTCCAAACATAGAGTCTGCATCCATTACAAATATTATTGAAACCAGTGAATCATTTTTATCTACACGATTTAAATTGCCGGTAACTTCAATCACCTGGTTATTGTACAACGAATCTGCAACTTTGCGATCTGAATTGTACTTGCTCCATATTTCCTCTGTTGATAAGGAATAAGCCGGTGTTGCTTTCTCAATATCATCATGAGGTTTGTTTATATAAAATTTCCAGATAAGTGCTGCAGCGATTAGCCCTGTGACTAAAAGCAAAAGTACAATTATAAGTAGTTTTTTCATAACTATATAGTATTAAGATTAATTGTTAAGCTTTCCTTGCTTGATCCAGATATCAATTTTAGTCAGGTCGCATGATGAAAGACTCCCGCCACTTTGAGGCATGGCCTGGAAACCTGACTGGTGATTAATTGATCCTCTGATTCGGGTAATATTTGTCACAACTGAGGTATAACTGTCAGTTTTAATATTTCCGGATGGTGAACTTCCACTATGGCATGAATTACAATAACCAGCAAAAACAGGTGCTACAGATTTTGCATAAGTAACATTTGTTGTGTCGCAGGTGCTGCTTCCCAGGTATAAATCTTCTTCATTGTCATAATAGCAACCACTTACAGCAAGTGTTAACAACAATATAGATACCAGTAATATTTTTATTTCTGTTTTCATTTAAAGTGACGTATTAAATATTCTATTTAAAATCCTTTTTTGAACATCGTTCAAATAACATTAACTGAACGATGAAGCCTATATTGACTTATATCAACAATTATATCGCTTACTTTATGGACAAGTGGTATGTTTCGCACCTTGCAATATCCATATGCTGATAATGTCTATCTGGGAGCTGGTAAGCGCTGATTTAGGTTTGGGAGGCATTAAACCCATTAGATTTGAATGCGCTGTTATTACTTTATGAAGTTTACTCTGCACTGGTTTGCCGGGAGTAACATACCTGGAAACATCATCAAAAGATGATAAAGCCGGTGCTTCTCCACTACCATGGCAACCGGATACATTGCAATTCGAATTAATTATAAGCATTACTTCGTTGTCGAAACAAACTTCAGGTGTCCCCGGCATGAGTTCAGGTTCGTGATGACAGGAAAAAAGCAGGAGTCCAAACAACGCAATTCCAGCTGCAACATTTATTCTTAATGTTTTCATTAATTGTTAATTAAATAAATTTTTCTACGAAGCATTCAAATTGATACGCACTATAACATCAAGGATCCGGAGAGATAAAATAATTAAACAAATTTAAATACTTCTTGAATATTTATTGGTGACTAAAATCACTTTGCCATTATTTATATTCATTCTAATGTAATTGAAATTAGAAAAAATGTTAAATGAATCACCCATTTCCAGATATAACGGCATTAATGCAATATTTCGTGTAATTTTGAAGTTCAATACTAATCAATTTGTACAATTATGAAATTAGCTGCATATACCTTATTGATCTCTGGTCTGCTTTTGTTAAACATTAGTGCCTTTGCCCAGTCAAAACAGAAATCGGTTGATCCGAAGGCAACAACCCTAAAGTTTAATACACTGATGCAACTCATTAATTATTATTATGTTGAGGATGTTGATCAGCCAAAACTAACTGAAGATGCCATAGTTGCAGTGCTGAAAGATCTTGACCCGCATTCAGTTTATATTTCAAAAGATGACGTTGAAAAAGCCAATGAACCCCTGGTTGGCAACTTTGATGGAGTTGGTATCCAGTTTCAGATTTATAAGGACACCATTTTAGTGGTTTCACCTGTTCCTGGTGGCCCTTCAGAAAAACTAGGTATTCTTGCTGGTGATAAAATCATTAAAATCAATCATGAGGATGCATTTGGCAAAAATGTTACCAATCAATATGTAATCGACCACTTACGCGGCCCCAGGGGAACCAAGGTTGATGTTGCAATTTTTCGTAAAGGGCATAAAGAACTCATTGATTATACTATAACCCGGGATAAAATCCCCCTCAACAGCATAGATGCGTCTTACATGCTAACTAATGATATAGGTTATATTAAACTTTCCCGCTTTGCAGCAACCTCGGCTGATGAATTTATTGATGCAGCCAATGCATTAAAAAAACAAGGAATGAAAAATCTTGTCTTTGATCTTCGCGGCAATTCAGGTGGGTATCTGAATGTAGCTTTTGAACTTGCGGATCAATTTTTGCCGGCCGGAAAACTTGTAGTGTATACTAAAGGAGAACGCAGCCCGGAACAGGATTTTATTGCTACTTCGAGCGGCACATTCGAAAAAGGCAAATTGGTGGTACTAATTGATGAAGGATCAGCATCCGCCTCTGAAATTGTTTCAGGTGCAGTGCAGGATTGGGACCGGGGCTTGTTATTAGGCAGACGTTCATTTGGCAAAGGCCTTGTTCAGCGTCCTTTTATGCTTCCCGATAGTTCAATGGTACGTATTACAACAGCCCGATATTATACTCCATCAGGCAGGTGTATACAGAAACCATATGCAGATGGTGATGAAGCCTATGGAGAGGACCTCTTTAAAAGATTTAAGCATGGAGAATTATATCATGCTGACAGCATAAAATTCCCTGATTCGCTCAGGTATTTTACTCAGAACAAGAGAACTGTATATGGCGGTGGTGGAATTATGCCCGATTATTTTATACCACTCGATACAGCATTTGCTTCGAAGTATTATGTTGATATTTTCCGGAAAAGTTTACTAAATGATTTTTCGCTACAATATATGGATACGCATCGGAAAGAAATGTTAAAAGTTTATCCTGACATTGCATCATATAAAAAGGGATTTACAGATGATCAGAAATTGCTTGACGAATTTGTTGCTTACGCCGAAACAAAAGATGTTCCCCGGAATGATAAAGACCTGGAGGCTTCAGGGTTGCAGATAAAAACAGTCCTTAAAGCACTAATTGCAAGGAATCTTTATAATATGAATGCATATTTTGAAGTTATCGGCACTACAGACGATGATTTATTGAAAGCAGTTGAAGTCATACGAAATGATACCTTATTCTTCAAACTGTCACAAGGGAAGTAGTAATTAAGACCAAATCTTGCAAAATATCTGGAATAAAATGAGGATTAGATTCTAACTCTTTGAATTTATCCATGCTTTTAACTTCGAAAGCGAAAGGCAAATTGAAACAATAAGAATTGACTCAGGTGATGAGAACTTACCAAAGGTTAGTCCTGTCTAACCTGTATGACTGATCTTACTCAGATGATCAACATTTAAAATCTCAAAATCATTTCCACTTACCTGGATAATACCTTCGTCCTTAAATTCGCGCAGAATCCGGATTGCGCTTTCCTTTGACATACCAGACATATCAGCAAGATCCTGCCTGGAAAGGGAAGTATGGAATGGATTGGATTCGTAAACCTTATCTTTCAGGTAAAGCAAAACATCAGCTATCCTTCCCGGCATCTGTTTCTGGGTCAGACTGATGAAGAGCTCGTAATTATAAATGGATTGCAAACTAACTTTCCTTAGAAAATCTTCAGCAAAATCGGGATTGTTGCGGATCAGTGATTTAAATGTAACCAGGTCAACCAGGCAGGCAACTGAATCCTCAATGGCCATGGCTGAAAAGTGATGTATCTCGTCAGCATAAATTCCGGGACCCAAAATATATTCTATAGGTTTAACGATACTTAGTATCAGGTTCTTATCATTATATCCTTCAATATACGTTTTCACTTTACCTTGAGTTAAGCAGAGGAAATGCATATTAGGAGTTCCTTGTTTAAATATCAATTCTCCGGATCTGAAATGGACTTCTATCCGCTTTTCATCAATCTGATCAAGTTCCGTCTTACAAAGGCAACTAAAAATATCGCTTTTGTCCTTACAGACACTGCATCCTTTTATATATTGAGTATTTTGGTTCACTGTTCTTGTTTTAAAATTAAATGAAACTTAAAAATGTCAGTAAATCTGTTATTTAACCGTTAACTGAAGGTCATCCGAATCGAGTACAAATATAATGACATATATCAATACATCGACTGATAAGTATCAAAATAATATTGTCAAACAATCATATTTAATATCAAAGCTATTTCATAAGAAAAGTATTCCTTTGCATTGTTAATTATAAAACAATTGTTACACAACAATCCAAACAGTAAATTGCAATAAAAACTTTAAATAAAACCCAAATGAAAAAGAGATTTCTAAGATTATTATTCCTGTCAGGCACATTACTTGCTTTGTTAACTGCCTGCGAATACGATTTTATCGCACCAACACCTCCACCCCCTCCCCCTCCTGCAAATGACACTATCAGTTACTCTCAGGACATTCAACCCTTTTTTAATGCTAAATGTATTTCATGTCACGGAGGTGGTATTGCCCCAAATCTAAAAACCGGATTATCATACGCTCAATTGGTTCCTGCTTTTGTGGTAGCAGGTAGTCCTGAAACCAGTGATCTGTATATTGTTTGTAAACCTGGAGGAAGCATGGCTACACATACTGCAGCTGCAGAGTTGGAGCTTATGCGCCGATGGATTTTAGCTGGTGCTAAAAATGACTAAGTTGTTCCACAAAAAAATATAAAAAATGAAAATTATGAAAAACATATATATGACACTGCGCATCAGCGCTTTAATGATTTTAACATTGCTGGCGATTATACCAACCGTTTTTGCGCAGGAAGAATCTACCCAGGATACTATCGTCCAGGAAAAACCAGTTGCGCGTCCGGTACGGCCCGCATTTGAAAACGGTTTAATATTTGATGCTGCAACTACTACTATTCAACCCTCAAAAACTCTTGAATTCGTACTTCAACACCGGTTTGGATATATTGATGGCGCAAAAGATTTCTTCGGAATCTGGGGTGGTGCAAATATTCGCGTTGGTCTCAATTACAGTTTCACAGATAAACTGACTGTTGGGCTGGGAACCACAAAAATGAAAAGATTACAGGACATACAGGCAAAGTATAAAATTATCGAGCAAACCCGTTCAAACAGCGTACCGGTTACCGTGATGGTGTATGAAGTTATTGGATTTGATGCAAGGGATAAATCTACCTGGGATCAAAACGAAGGATCTCCTAGCTATAAGTTCTCAAACAGGATGTCGTACTTCACACAACTAAATGTTTCCCGCAGATTCGACGATCATCTTTCCTTGCAGGTTGGCGGTGCATTTACACATTACAACAGAGTTGATTCAGTATACAACCACGACAGAGTTTCGTTAAACTTTGCAGGTCGTTATAAATTCTCCCCTCAAGGCTCATTTATTGTTGCCGGCGATTTTCCTTTGGATATAAAAAGTTTATATGACTATAAGAAAGATGCTGATGCAAACACTATCATTTATAATAAACCCAATATCTCAGTGGGCTTTGAAATATCTACCAGCACCCATGATTTCCAGATTTACTTGGCTTCAGCCCAGGGAATCCTGCAACAGGAAGATGTTCTTTGGAATAATCATGACTTTTTCAATAAAGGCTTTATGATTGGGTTCAACCTTACCCGTCTTTGGAATTTCTAATATGCAAATCCCAATTTGGAATGCTTTTTGATTTACAATAAATATAACTAATTAAAAAAAACAAGATGAAAAAATCAACTAAACTAATCGCAATTATTTGCGCAGTTCTTTTTGTTACAGCCAATATGGCTATGGCTCAAAAAGCTGGCGGACCATGGACAATCCCGGCCAATTACAAAACAATGAAAAGTACAGTTAAGGCAGGTGATCCTTCAATCAACTCTGTTGGAAAAGAAACTTTCAACAAACATTGCAAATCATGTCATGGATCTAAAGGACTAGGTGATGGCCCAAAAGCTGCTAACATGAAAACCAGCACCGGTGATTTTTCGAGTGCAGCATTCCAGGCAAGGACTGATGGTGAACTTTATTATATGTCATTTATCGGCCGTGATGAAATGCCTAATTTCGAAAAGAAAATCATTGATGTAGCCGACAGATGGGCTGTTATTGGATACATCCGTACTTTGAAAAAATAATCAATTTATTAATTAGGGTGTTCCGAATAAAATCAGAACACCCTATATTTTTTTTGCCAGAGAATTCCTGTTCTACTAATTTCTCCCTTAAAAATGACTTCACTTTTTATACACCGTATCCGAAAAGTCACTGCGCTTCTTGCAATTCCGGTATTCATCCTAATGATGACTTCTGCAAACCTGATAGCACAAACCAAACAGAACGCGGAAAATGCAGCAATCAACGAAAAATGTTTTAAATGCCACGGTCAGTCAAAATATCAATATATTAACCCTGAATCAGGCTCGGAGGTAACCAAGAGAATGTACCTCGAAACCATTATTAACCGTGAGCTGTTTGCCGAATCAAATCACAAAAATTTTAAATGCTCTGATTGTCATTCCGAGGATTACGATACTTTTCCGCACCCGGGACGTTTGCGCATGGAATCCAAATACGCATGTATCGACTGCCATGGTGGCGACGAAGCATATGCCAAGTTTAATTTTGAAGAAATAGAAAAAGAATTTGAGGAAAGTGTGCATTCAACAAAGCACAGTGAAGATTTTAATTGCTGGATGTGCCATAATCCGCATACATATAAAATTAACGCACGTTCGGACGAAAAAATAAAAGATATTGTGGCATACGACAATGCCATTTGCCTTAATTGCCATGCTGATATTACCAAAT
Organism: Bacteroidales bacterium; assembly: GCA_038322655.1. GTDB lineage: Bacteria > Bacteroidota > Bacteroidia > Bacteroidales > UBA4417 > UBA4417. The sequence continues at coordinate 7,829 of JBBQGD010000065.1, forward strand.
ACCAGATGCTGACGGATAAAGTTAACCCGAATATCCTTAAAACGCATGAATGGTTGCCGAACCAGGCTCTCCATTTTAAAAATGTCCGCTGCATCGAATGCCATGCACGCACCAACGATTCAATCCTGGTTGCACATAATATACAACCCAAGGAAAAAGCTGTCAGAAGATGCGTTGAATGTCATTCAACCAATTCAATACTGATGGCATCTTTGTATAAATATAAAGTTAAAGAAGGCCGAAGTAAAACAGGCTTTTATAACGGAGTTATCATGAACGAAGGGTATGTAATTGGTGCAAACCGTAATTATTACCTTGGATTGATTAGTTTAGTAATGTTTGGCTGCGTATTGTTGGGAATAACAATTCATGCCTTACTTAGAATTATAAAACGTAAGAAATAATGACAGGAAAAATATATTTGTATCCCATTTGGGTCAGGCTATGGCACGCCTTAAATGCTATTCTAATCATATTGTTAATCATAAGTGGTGTAAGTATGCAGTATACTAATCCTGCAAATCCTTTTATTCGGTTTGATATTGCAGTAACTATGCATAATATAAGCGGGATACTCCTGACTATCAACTATATGGGTTTTTTGATTGGAACCATAATCACTCCAAACGGTAAATATTACAAATTATCGTTAAAAGGATTAGTGCCCAGGCTGATGAAACAATTCATGTATTATACTTTCGGAATTTTCAAACAAGAAAATCCTCCATTCCCTGTCACTAAAGAAAGCAAATTCAATCCATTACAACAGTTCACCTATGTAATTGCAATGTTCATGCTGGTTCCTGTTGTAATTATAACCGGATGGGCATTACTGTACCCAGAGGTTGTGTTAACAAAATTCTTCAGCGGAAGCGGAATCAAAGTCAATGACTTTATTCACGTTATAATTGGCTTTTTTGTATCCTTTTTCATGTTTGTACATATATATTTCTGCACCATAGGAGCAACTTTTGTAAGTAATTTTAAAAGCATGATCAATGGCTTTCACGAATCACACTGAAATCTGACAGATTTTTAAATAACTTTCTGTTCGGAATTGATCACAACCTTCGTATCACTTAACATTAAATTGGCTTACCATGGAAAATAAAAAGAAAGAGGACAATAACTCCCGCAGGAATTTCCTGAAGTTGGGTTTGTTGGCTGGTGCCGGCACTGTTGCTACAGGAGCATTAATTGCGACTGGTAAAAGTGCTTCAGGCGAATCTGGAGAAAAGATAAAGGTGCTTACCACCTCTGGCGAGGTAATGGAAGTAGACAAAAATTTCCTCACCCTTGCACCTGTGGGCCGCAAAGAATCACATGAAGGTATTCCAGGCCGTAAATTCGTTATGGTCATCGACCTTGCAAAATGTAAAAATGCACGTAAATGTGTTGAAGCTTGTCAGAAAGGGCACAATCTCTCCACAGATCAGGAATTCATGAAGGTTTACCTGATGCAGGATTCGGAGAAGACAGCTCCGTACTGGTTCCCTAAGCCTTGCTATCACTGCGATAATCCTCAATGCGTCAGTGTTTGCCCGGTAGGTGCAACATACAAACGCAGCGATGGTATCGTACTTATTGATAATGAACGCTGCATCGGATGCAAGTTCTGTATGACAGCCTGCCCGTATTCAACCCGTGTATTTTCCTGGAAAAAGGAAGAAGCTTTTGATATTGATCAGCCTTATTCACCTGAAAAAAGTGTTCCCGGAGTCGAAGGTACTGTTTCCAAATGTGATTTCTGCCCCGACCTGGTCCGTGAAGGCAAGTTACCCTACTGTGCAGCTGCATGCCCGATGGGAGTTATCTATTTTGGTGATATCGATGAAGATGTTGTTACCAATGGTACCGAAACTTATAAATTTAGCGAACTAATCCGCGATCGCTCCGGATATAAATATCTTGATAACCTTGGAACCCGTCCTAATGTGTACTATTTGCCGGCAGTCGACAGGCAATTCCCATTTGAACGCGGACTTGATGGTCTTGATGAAAGTATATTAAAGAGATACGACAATACCCCCTATATGGAAAACCTTGAAAATAAGGAGGCTAAATTATGAGCGATACCGCTGGTTCTAAAATCTTGCTTCGGGAATTTGCACCTCAGATTGAGCACACAAGTACAATAGGCAAACTATGGATAGCACTTCTTACAGGGGTTGTACTTCTAGGCTTTTTCGCGTTGTACTGGCAGGTTTCGCGTGGTCATATTGTAACAGGAATGCGCGACAATGTAGTTTGGGGAGTATATATTGTAAACTTCATCTTTTTTATGGGGATAAGTTATGCGGGTGCGCTCATATCAGGCACGTTGCATCTTTTTCATGCAAGTTGGCGAAAACCTATTATCCGGATGGCAGAGTTCATTACCATTATCTCCCTTTTAATAGGTCCTGGCTTTATCATGATGTGTATCGGCCGACTTGACCGACTTCCTAATCTTGTCCTTTTCGGTCGTATTCAGTCGCCAATTACCTGGGACGTAATTGCTATATCAACTGATATATTCGGTTGCTTGCTTTTCCTTTACCTTGCATTACTTCGCGATTTAGCTAAAATGCGCGATTTTGACGAATTGAAAGTTCCCAAATGGAAGAAAAAACTATATAAAATCCTGGCCCTTGGGTATACAGGATTACCTGAACAGCAAATGCGTCTGAAAAAAGCTACGGATATTATGGCAGGAATGGTAATTGCAATCGCAATTATTGTTTATTCGGTATTGGCCTGGATTTTCAGTGTAACGCTGCAGCCTGGCTGGCATAGCACAATTTTTGGCCCTTATTTTGTAATTGCAGCGGTTTATTCCGGAACTGGTGTTCTTATTGTAGCCATGTACTTTTTCAGGAAGGTTTACCACCTGGAAGAGCATATCAGGTTAGAACATTTTGTCAATGTTGGAGTAATCATGCTTGTACTTGCTGCTTTCTTTGGTTATTTTACTTTCAGCGAATACCTTACAAAATGGTATGGATCGCAAAAAAATGATGAACAACTAATTAAAGTTTTATTCGACCGGTATTATTTCTTATTCATCTTTTCAAACTATGTTGGTGTACTGGTTCCTTTAATCGTAGTTGGGTTCAAGAAACTCCGCACAATCAATAACATCACTATCGCTGCTTTAATAGTGATCATTGCTCTGTGGATAAACCGCTACCTGATTGTTGTTCCTACCCTTGAAACACCATATCTTCCGATAGAAGACGCACGTGCTGCATGGGAGCATTATACAGCCACTTGGGTTGAATGGTCACTAACAGCCGGCGGCGTCGCGCTTTTCTGCCTGCTATTCACCCTGGCTTCGAAAATGATACCTATTGTTCAGGTTTCTGAATTAAAAGAAGAGCCGGTTGAAGATAGCGACATTTATTTGAAGTAACAGATCTGCAATAAGTTAATAAGTAAACAGGAATTAAAAAAAATTCTATGAAAAGGATAAAACCAGGAATCATACTTGTTATTATACTTGCGACAAGTCTGATACAGGTATATGCCCAGAATGCTGATACTACCGCTCCCGCTGTTACGGTTTTACGATTTAATTGTTACAGCACTTCTGATGATAGTGTCCAGCTAAAAAGCACTGTAAGCGTTAAGCATGAAGAAGGGAGCAAAAATCTGGCCAATGCAATAGTTACTTTTTATTCAGTTGAAAAAGACGGCGATTTAAAGATAGGCGAGGCAAAAACTGATGTTCATGGTGTTGCAGTACTTAAAATTCCTGCACAAAATTCATATCTTCGCCATGATGAACAGATGCTTAATCTTAAAGCAATGTTTGACGGCAACGACAAGTTTGAATCTTCAGAAGGTGAATTCGGATTGAAACCTGCAAGACTGAAAGTTTCATTCTACCAAGAAGATTCCGTTCGTTATGTAAAAGTTGAAGGAACTCAGATTAATGCTGATGGAACAGAAAGCCCGATTGCAGACAAGAGTGTAAATATTTCAGTACCCAAGATGTTAAGTATGCTGAAAATTGCAGAAGTATCGCTCGATGAAACAGGATCAGGATTTACGGAATTCCCTCTTGATATCATAGGTGATTCTTTGGGAAATCTGACAGTAGTCGCCTCAATTGAAGAAGACGATATTTTAGGTAACGTAAAAGGATCTGCTGATAATAACTGGGGATTACCTAAACATCTTATGAGTCCCGACCGTCCTTCACGTGAATTGTGGACCCCAATAGCACCTCTCTGGATGATTATAACACTGATTATTATGTTGTTAGGAGTTTGGGGACACTACGTGTATGCAGTTATACAACTAATTAGGATAAACAGATCGTCTAAAGCAATTGAAAAAGAGAAATAACAATTTTCCCGGCTAACAAATCAGTTTATTGAGTAAGGCTGTTTCATCTGCTAAAGAATTTTAAATGAAAGTCACCCCTCCCAGTGGTGACTTTCTTCATTTAAATATTCCTGTCATTATCAGGAAAAGGATATGAAGAGATAAATTTTAAAAACATTTTTATTCAAATCATTCTATGATTATAAAGCTTATGATTATTCATTTTCAATTACTTATTAAACTATTTCAGTTGTTTGCCCAGGCACATTAAATTCTGTTTGTTTTTCCTCAGCAACAATTATCAGATGTTCTTACAATTTACATATAGCTTATCATATAATTAATAATTTATATATATCTTTACCACTACATCCAAAATAAAATTTAATTTATTCCAGGTGTCCACAAAAAACCCAAGAGCGTTTTATAACTGGCTTAGTCTTACTGGCTTTATCCTAACTGCTAACAGCCTGCTTCTAATCCTTATACTATACCTGTTTTCACTTTTATCAGAACAAACCAACTCATACCTAGGACTCTTTATCTATATCATCCTCCCGGTATTCCTGGTATTGGGACTGATTCTTATTCCGTTGGGGGTCATCGTTACTGTCCGCAGTAAAAAGAATTCACAGCAAGGCAATGACCCCTGGCCTGTTATAGATCTCAACACAAGAAAAGATTGGGCAACCGTAGTTAAAATTTTCCTGATAACAATGATTTTCCTGTTAGCATCAGCCATGGGGAGTTACCGGGCTTTCGAATACACCGAATCAAATGAATTCTGCGGTAAACTTTGTCACCAGGTAGAGGAGCCGGAGTATGTTACCTACCAGAATTCGTCACATGCGAGAGTTACCTGTGTCGAATGTCATGTGGGACAAGGTGCCGACTGGTATGTTAAATCAAAATTATCGGGACTATACCAGGTATATTCAGTGCTTACGAAAAAATATCCACGGCCAATTCCTACTCCCATTCATAACATGCGACCAGAACGCGAAACCTGCGAACGCTGCCATTGGCCTGAAAAATTTTACTCCCGGAAACTTCGTGTCCAGAGATCCTACCTGGCTGATTCGGCCAATACTGAATGGAATTTATCCCTTCTTATGAAAATAGGTCCAGAGTTTAAATCAATGGGAAATTCAGAAGGAATACATTGGCATATCAACAAAAACTTCAGAATAGAATATGTTTCTGATACGCGCAACCGTGAAAGTATCCCTTGGGTAAAACTAACTAACCTGAAAACAGGAGAGGTTAAAATTTTCGCGGATGAGGAAAACCGTCTTGATAAAAAAACACTTGATACACTTGAAGTCCGTACCATGGATTGTATGGATTGTCACAACCGCCCATCGCATCTCTTCAAATCAGCGCCCGATTATGTTGATAATGCATTCGTCACAGGTCTGTTACCAAAGGACCTGGCTTTTTTCAAAGAAGCTGCTATGGAAGCATTAAAAATGCCATTTCAGGATGAAGAAACAGCCATGCGTGAGATACGTGAAAAAGTTTTGAAATTTTATAAAGATGAACACCCTGAAGTGCTGAAATCGAATGAAGATCGGGTGCTTAAGGCCATTTCGGTCATCCGGCAGGAGTATAAACTAAATGCGTTTCCTTATATGAGAGCCGATGCTAGCCAATATCCCAATCATATAGGTCATCTGGAATCGGAAGGTTGTTTTCGGTGCCATTCCGACAGGCACAAAACTGCTACAGGAGAAACCATATCTAAAAACTGCGAAATCTGTCATACAATTATTGCACAAGGCCCTACAGGAAATATCACCAATGCATATCTTAATTCAACTCTGCAATTCGTTCATCCAACCGGAATCGGTGATAAATGGAAAACTGAGTTTTGTTCTGAATGCCACGCCTCCTTATATGAGTAAAATCTGTTGTTTTTCAAAGGTTGTATAAGAATATGCGACGGTTTTATGTATTGTCGGATTTTATAATTTTGAGTAAAACGCTTCGATGAAAATTTTGCTGACCGGTAGTACTGGTTACATTGGAAAAAGATTGTTGCAACAATTGCTTGAAGAAGGTCATGAAGTTACATGCCTTGTCAGGAATATGGAGCGGCTTATGACGGGTGTACCATCGATGCAGGGAATTCAGGGAATTGAAGTTGATCTACTGAACCCGGTACCTTCGACATATCAGTCGATGGATATTGATGTGGCATTCTTTTTAATTCATTCCATGTCTACTTCCATAACAGAGTTCATGAAAGAAGAGGCCAGGTCCGCTGGTAATTTCGCTGATTTCATCAATAAAACTAATTGCAAACAAATAATTTACCTAAGCGGTATTTCCAATTCCAAAAAACTTTCAAGGCACTTACAATCCAGGAAGAATGTCGAGGATATTCTTAAAAGTTCCGGAAAACACTTAACTGTACTCAGGGCAGGCATTATTGTTGGAAGCGGAAGTGCTTCGTTTGAGATTATCAGGGATTTGATGGAAAAGATGCCGGTCATTATTGCTCCAACCTGGGTTAAAACACTTTGTCAACCGATTGCTATTGGCAATGTTATAAAATACCTCACGGGATGCATGCTCCACCCGTCTACTTTCGATCAAACTTTCGATATTGGCGGGTCAGAGATACTTTCGTATAAAAAAATGATGCTCCAATATGCAGAAATAAGAGGATTGAAGCGGCACATATTTGTAGTTCCATTTATTAGTCCCAGGATTTCTTCGTACTGGCTTTACTTTGTAACTTCAACATCTTATTACCTGGCAGTTAACCTTGTAAATAGTATGAAGGTAGAAGTTGTCTGTAAGGAAACCCGGCTTAAAGATATTTTGAACATAACTCCATTTACATATAGGGAGGCATGCATGCGTGCTTTGGAGCGCATAAACCTGGATACCGTTCAATCGAGCTGGACTGATGCTGTTTCAATAAAAAATCCCGGACATTTATTTCAGCGCCAGGAAGTTCCAACTTATGGGATATTGCACGATAGACGCATTCGCCGTATCAATGGTGATGCGCAACGTGTTCTGGATAAAGTGTTTTCAATTGGAGGCGACACAGGTTGGTATTATGCTGACTGGATCTGGAAAGCAAGAGGTTTGATTGATAAAATGGCAGGAGGTGTAGGACTCCGGCGAGGAAGAAGAAATGTTTTGGAACTAAACCCCGGAGATTCATTGGATTTCTGGAGAGTGCTGGTTGCCGATAGGGAAGAAATGCGCTTGTTGTTGTTTGCCGAAATGAAAGTGCCCGGGGAAGCATGGCTTGAATTCCGCATCGTAAAAAAATCTGAAGGGTACTTCCTTTACCAGACAGCCACATTTATGCCTTTTGGATTAAGCGGAAGGATGTACTGGTATCTTCTTTTACCAATACATCTTTTAATGTTCAAAGAGATGATCAAGGCGATTACAAAATAATTACCATCCCAAAGGAACGTATTTATAAATCCTTAATTCAACACTCTTTCTTTTTAAAATTCAACTACAGAACTTATGGAAACTACACTACGATTAAGTGAAATAAACCTATGGGTACTGATTCCAATTCTGCTTTTTATAATTCTGATTATTTATTTTCTGGTAAAATTTTTCTCAGTACTTTTTGATTTTATTCAGGCCAAAGGCTGTCTGACTGTTGGATTAATTTTACTTGTGGGCCTGCCCGGAATCGTTGCTCTTAGCCTTATCTCAGGGCACGCTTTTCTCTCCGCGGTATTGATATTATTTGCCGTTATTGGTGTAATTACAGGGTATATCGCCCATGATTCGGAAGGAAACGTAGGGAAATTCGGACTTTTTATCATGATAGTATCCGTTATTACACTGATCACAGCATTATTATTAACTCAAATCCTTGGCCTGTTCTGACATATCCCATAAATAATACATGCATAAACTTAAATATTTTTAATTCTAATTACTATGTAGCCCATTTTGTGCTTACCTTTGGAATGAATTTTGCAATACATTCTAACATAACTTAAAACTATCAATCATGAAAAATTCAAATCGACTTGCTGCATTAATTATTACAGCAATCATTTTCATCGCAGCAAATGTTGCAATGGCTCAAAAACCAGGTGGCCCCTGGACAGTTCCAGCTAAATACAAAACAATGAAGAGCACTGTAAAAGCTACCGATGCTTCAGTTAAAACCGTTGGTAAGGATCTTTTTGCCAAACATTGTAAATCATGTCACGGTTCAAAAGGATTAGGTGATGGTCCAAAATCCGCAAGTTTAAATACTGCAATTCCTTCATTTGCAACGCCTAAGTTTAAAGCTGAGCCTGATGGTAATGTATATTTCCAGGCTATAGTTGGTCGTGACGAAATGCCTAACTTTGAAAAGAAAATCCCTGATGAGGCTGACCGTTGGGCGCTTATTGAATATATCAAAGGCTTATAATAAACTCACAATCTATAATAAAAAGGTGTTCTTAACTGGGCACTTTTTT
>JBBQGD010000066.1:0-16418 GCA_038322655.1 Bacteroidales bacterium
GCAATTAGTGCTTTATTTGCATAACGCGATGTAATCCTGAAAGTCATATGACGGGATATATTTGTATCAAAAAAAAATGCCTGAAAAAGCAAAAGGCACCCTATCGGATGCCCTTTGCCTGGTTACTTATCACTATTTAAAACGATAAATTTTCATTGATTGGCTGATTGAATTGTGATTAGCCTGAACATTCAACTTTAATAGAAACACTAAAAGTTAAGCTATCACTTTTCACTTTTCATTCTTCACTCTTTTAGTGTCAGACACCCTGCGGGTGTGCAGACACACTTCACTCTTCATTATTCACTCTCCACTAAACTAAGCCCTGGGCCAGCATAGCTTCTGCCACCTTAACAAATCCGCCGATATTGGCGCCTTTTACATAGTTAATGGTTCCGTCAGCTTCCTTGCCGTATTTTTCACAGGTTTTATGAATATTGATCATAATAGTATGCAATTCCTGGTCAACACGTTCGCGGGTCCAGTTGAGTCGCATACTGTTCTGCGACATTTCGAGGCCTGAAGTTGCTACTCCACCGGCATTAGCAGCTTTGCCTGGTCCGTAAAGGATTTTGGCTGCTACAAATAAATCAGCAGCTTCGTTGGTTGAAGGCATATTTGCACCTTCCGAAACCACCTTACATCCATTAGACAGCAATGTTTTTGCATCATTCTGGTTAATTTCATTCTGGGTAGCGCATGGTAAAGCAACATCACATTTAACACCCCATGGAGTTTTGCCTTCAACAAATTCGCAGTTGTATTTTTTTGCATAATCACTTATACGTCCGCGTTTTATGTTTTTAAGTTCCATAACGTAAGCAAGTTTTGCGGCATCAATTCCATTAGGATCGTAAACATACCCGTTCGAATCGCTTAACGTAACCACTTTACCACCGAGTTGCGTTACTTTTTCGCATGCGTATTGAGCAACATTACCTGATCCGGAAATGACCACAGTTTTTCCTGCAAAATTCTGACCGCGGGTTTTCATCATTTCTTCAGCAAAATAGGTGCATCCGTATCCCGTAGCTTCAGGACGTATAAGGCTGCCGCCCCATTCAAGTCCTTTACCGGTTAGTACACCAGTAAATTCGTTTCGAATGCGTTTGTACTGACCGAACAAGAATCCTATTTCGCGTCCGCCAACTCCGATATCACCAGCCGGAACGTCAGTGTCAGGTCCGATATGCCGTTGCAGTTCAGTCATAAACGACTGGGTAAATTTCATTACTTCATTGTCGCTCTTGCCTTTTGGATCAAAATCAGAACCACCTTTACCTCCGCCCATAGGCAAGGTTGTGAGGCTGTTTTTCAGTACCTGTTCGAATGCAAGAAATTTCAGGATTCCAAGGTTAACCGTGGGGTGTAGTCTTAAGCCTCCTTTATAAGGACCGATTGCACTATTCATTTCAATACGGAAAGCCCTGTTTATCTGGAATTCGCCTTTGTCATCGAGCCAGGGAACACGGAAAATGATTACGCGTTCGGGTTCAACCATACGCTCAAGAATACCTCTGTATTTAGGGTTTTCTTCGATAAAAGGCATGAGCGATTGCACAACTTCCTTCACAGCCTGATGAAATTCCACTTCACCGGGATTTTTGGCAATTACCTTTGCCATAAACTGTTCAACCTTTTGGTCAATAATGTTGTTTGACATAATGATTAGAAATTTAGTTGTTTAAAACATTATTTTAATGAGGCAATATTAATACTATTGATATGAATAGCAAGTTTTTAGTGTTATTTTTTCTTGTATATAAGTATCTGATTTGCAATAATATGCAACATATCTAAGTTAAATAAGTATTTTACTTATGAAATTAAGTAAAACACTTAGTGAAATACTTGACTATTTATATTTAATAAACAAGTAGCATATAAATTAACAGATTTAGTTTTAAAATGATATTTTTATGATCTGAAAAGTGTTTAAATAAAATCTAAACTCGGATTCGATTTTGCATCAGAATTTTAATCATTTTTGTTATGACTTTTTTGAGAGCTTAAAAAATTCTAAAATGACAGATGAAAATGAAATGCTGAAAGACCCGCGGGAAATCAGTAAATTGATTTTTGAACGTACTGAACGATTGAAAGAACTTGCTGCAATTAACCAGACGAATGATATACTTCGTGAAGGGAAACCCGTTGATGAAACACTGCAGCAACTGGCTAAATTATTTCCGGGTGCATGGCAATACCCTGAATACACTGCTTGTCGTATAATCTATAACGGCAAGGAATACTGTTCACATGAAATCGTTGAGACACGTTGGTTACAACGTCAGTCATTCGAATCCATTGATGGTAGCTCCGGCTATATCGATATTTTTTATACCAGGGAATTTGTACAACTCGATGAAGGTCCGTTTTTAAAAGAAGAGAGACACCTCATCTCCAACCTGGCAAGCGCAATTACCGGATATCTGAATAGTATTGCTGCCAGGGAGTTGCTAAAGAAATCACGTATTACGGAAAAAGGAAGAACCTGCGAAATTCAACCTCATGAACCGCCGGTTAGCGGGAAACAACTATTACAACGGTTCCTGAATAAAAATAATTTCGACCGTGATGTATACCACGATCTGCAACCTTTTAAAGTAAAGGAAATATTGCTGGTTGCTAATCTTTACGATGCCTACACCATTGAAAAAGAAGGACGTTTTTCCGAATATGTTTTAGGTGAGTATCATCAGTTGAGCCTCACTTCGGTTCCACGAATCACAGGGGTTTCATCAGTCGAAGATGCTGTTATTCAGCTAAATGAAAAACATTACGACCTTGTGATTTTTATGGTTGGAGTTGACAAAACTCTACCGGTAAGCATTTCGGAGCAGATCAGGAAAGAGTTCCCATACATACCTCTTTATGCACTGCTAAACAATAATTCGGATGTTGCCTATTTCACTGAGGTTAGTGAACGATATAAAAATATCGATCGGGTATTTGTATGGAACGGAGAAAGCAAAGTGTTTTTTGCCATGATCAAGTTGCTGGAAGATGAAATCAATGTCGAGAATGACACCAGGGTTGGACTTGTAAGGGTAATATTACTTGTTGAAGATAGTGCGAAGTATTATTCGCGGTATTTACCGCTCCTTTATGGAATTGTAATGGAACAAACCCGTCGTATTATTGATGATGTGAGTACCGACGAGCTATACAAAGTGCTTCGATTGCGGGCCCGGCCTAAAATTTTATTGGCTTCTAATTACGAGGAGGCAATGGGAATCATAAATGATTACGAGGATTTTTTACTTTGCCTTATTACAGATGTTAAGTTTAACCGTAACGGAGTTGAATATAAAGAAGCAGGTCTCGAATTAGTGAGTCATGTGCGCGAATCCATATCTGACCTGCCTGTTATAATACAGTCCTCTGATCCCGAGAATGCCAAACGGGCTTATGAATTGAGAGCTACATTTATCGATAAAAATTCGGAAAGCCTTTCGCAGGATTTTAAAAGTTTTATTACGCATTACCTTGGATTCGGAAATTTTATATACCGAAATGAGGATGGAGTTCAGATTGCTGTTGCCAAATCGCTGCGCGAATTTGAAAATCATCTCAGGACAATACCTGACGAATCGCTCATGTTTCACGCACGAATGGACCATTTCTCACTTTGGCTGATGGCCCGAGGCGAAATTCAGGTTGCTAAAATTCTGAATCCTGCAAAAGTCAGCGATTTTAAAAATGCGGATGAACTCCGGGATTATCTTATCGATGTAATAAGGAAATTCAGGAATGAACAGGATAAGGGTAAAGTCATTCCATTTGAGGAATCGGCTCTTCTCGATGAGCATAATGTGGTTACCCTGGTGCCCGGTTCACTTGGCGGGAAGGGTAGGGGACTGGCTTTTATCAACACACTGATTTACAATTACGATTTTGATAAGCATGTACCTGATATAAATATCCGTTCACCTCGCACTTCTGTAATTGGTACCGACGAATTTGAATATTTTATTGAAAGAAACAGGATACATGAAAAAATTATTGATTTTGAAAATTATGACGAAATCAGGCATATATTTACTGCGAGTGTTCTTACCGATACATTGATTCGCAGGCTCAGGGTTTTACTTAAATTAATAAATAAGCCTATTGCCGTGCGATCTTCAGGAATGTTCGAAGATTCACTTTCACAGCCTTTTGCAGGGATTTTTGAGACTTATTTGTTGCCAAATAATCATCAGGATATCAATGTAAGGCTTACCCAGCTAATGGATGCCATAAAACTCGTTTATGCATCAGTATATTCGCCCGAAGCACGTGGATATATCGAAGCCATTAATTATAAACTTGAAGAAGAGAAAATGGCAATCATTATTCAGGAAGTGGTTGGGCATCAGTATGATGATGTATTTTATCCGCATATCAGCGGAGTAGCACAATCGTATAATTATTACCCGTTTGCGCACATGAAACCCGAAGAGGGATTTGCCGTTGCGGCTCTTGGCCTTGGTAAATATGTTGTGGATGGTGGGCGTGCGTACCGATTTTCGCCTATTTACCCTACTGTTGAGATACTCACTCCGAAAGACTTGTATAAAAACTCACAGGTTAAGTTCCTGGCTGTTGACCTCGCGAAAAATAATATCAACCTCCTCGAGGGCGAAATGGCAGGTTTGCGTGAAATGGATATTGATATAGCCGAAAGTCATGGAACCATGCGTCACCTGGCATCAGTGTACGATCATGATAATCAGCGCATTGTACCTGGGATTACGGTACCGGGTCCAAGAGTTATCAATTTCAGTAATGTTTTGAAATATGATTATTGTCCCATGGCCAAAACCATCGAAACGGTGCTTGATATTGTAAAAGAAGCTATGGGAACACCTGTTGAGATTGAATTTGCAATCGACCTTACACGGGATGCCGATTACAAAACCACTTTTTACCTTTTGCAGATCAAGCCATTGATCGGTGCCGAAATGGATTACCAGGTGAATATGGAAGATATCAAACGTGACGAAATTGTTGTATTTTCTGAAAAAGGAATGGGTAACGGCTTGGTTGCTGACATCACAGATGTAATTTATGTTGATACGGATAAATTCGACAAAAGCAAAACACAGGAAATGGCGCTTGAAATTGAAGAACTGAATCATAAAATGCGAAAGGAAAACCGGAAATATATACTGATCGGTCCGGGGCGCTGGGGCACTCGTGATCGCTGGATAGGAATACCTGTAAACTGGCCACAGATAAGCAATGCAAAAACCATTGTTGAAACCAGCCTCGAAGGGTATCCGCTCGATGCTTCTTCAGGATCACACTTTTTCCATAATGTTACCTCTATGAACGTAGGGTATTTTACCGTTCAGCCCGAAATGGGAAAAAGCTTTATCGATTATGACTTGCTTAAAAAGCAGAAACTCATCGAAAAAACGAACTTTTTCAGACATGTACGGTTTGATAAAGCATTGAAGATTCATATGGACGGCCGAAAACGGATTGCAGTGGTTACATGGAAGTAGGGAAGTATGGAAGTGATTAAAGAATAATGAATAATGAATAATGAATAATGAATAGTGAATAGTGAATAATGAATAATGAATAATGAAGTATAAGATATTGAATATGCAATTGTTTGACCACAAAATGACCACCGAATGACCACTGTATGACCACTGAATGACCATTAATTTGAATGCTGACAGGGAACTCAAACCATGAAATCAACTTCTTGTCTCCTCAATTTATTATAGTATGGATAACCCCAAACCCATTAACAAGAAAACGTTTCTTTACATCCTTCTCGGAAGTTTTTTTATCACCAACGCAATGATTGCTGAATTTGGCGGTGTGAAGATATTTTCTTTGGAGAAACTGTTAGGGATAATGCCTTTACAGTTTAATATTTTTGGTGTTATCACTGATCTGAATATGAGTGTCGGCGTTCTGATATGGCCTGTAGTTTTTGTGTTTTCCGACATTATCAATGAATACTTCGGGAAGGTAGGAGTGAAGCGGATCAGTTTTATTACTGCCGGAATGATTGCTTATGCTTTCATAGTTATCCTGGTATGGACCGATATGCCTCCTGCCGATTTCTGGATGAAGTTAAACGGACTGGATTCGCAAGGCAGGCCTTTTGATATAAATTATGCATATAGCACCATATTCAGGGCAGGGCTTGGTATAATTGTGGGATCACTCACTGCATTCCTTGTCAGCCAGTTGGTTGATGTATATGTATTCCATTACCTGAGGAAACTTACCGGACATAAATATCTGTGGCTGCGGGCAACAGGATCTACTGTGGTTTCACAGGTCATCGACAGTTTTGTCATTCTGTTCATCGCATTCTATTTCCTGGGTAACTGGAGCCTTGACCAGGTTTTCAGGGTTGGGCTGATTCAATACTTGTATAAAATTTCACTGGCAATTGTATTAACGCCGGTTATATACCTTGTTCATACACTTATTGACAGGTACCTGGGTCAAGAGACATCTGAAATAATTATTGAAGAAGCTGATCAGAACTGGGATGAGAACAAAGATATTTAGTTTAGTTAAACTGAAAACCAATCTGCTTTATAACAACTGATAGTTTAACCTTTATTCTCCTCTTTCAACCTCTTCACAAGTATGCCGGGAATCCTTTCATTATAATTAATAACTATTGGCAATCCTGAGTGTTCCCATTCAACAAGTCCACCTGAAAGGTTGGCTAGGCTTCCTTTAAAACCTTGTTCAATCAATATTTTAACCGCTTTCGGACTATGAATACCACTGGCATCAGCAATTATTAAAGGTTTGTCGAGCGGGAAATCAGCAATATGCTCAGCCAGTACTTTCTTTGGACAAAAGATCAGCTCAGTTACATCAAATATCTTATATCGGTTCAGGTATTCTTCCCGCACATCCACAAGAATTGCACCTTCCTGGCAAAGTTTAGAAGCTTGCAATGGTGACAGATTGTATATGCCATTTGAGATAACGGCCTTATCATTGAAGAAATTTTCCATTTTTCGTTGCTCTTTTTGAATTTGAATATGTTTGTAAAAGTACAGGTATATTCATAAACCCTGACATCATAATCTTGTTTGTTGAGAGTAAAAAGTTTCTTCGTATTTTTGGCGATTCGAATCAGGCTCTTCACTGAAAGCGGAAGATTAGCTGATTTATCAAGAGGTTAATTATGGTCAGATTTTACATGTATTTAGTATTGTACCTGGCCTTTAAATCCATTCATTACCTGCAAAACACGATATGACTTTATCCACGCTTCCTGAACGGATTAAATATAAACACATAATTATTGTCGGCTTTGTATTGCTACTGATAAACGTGTTGATTAATCAATTTATAGCAGTAAGCAGAACTCAGGATATTGTTAATGCGGTGTATGAAATGATGACTTCATTTGCGGTTACTCTGGCATTGGTACTAATATACAGCGTATCCAAAAAGAATGCTTACGTTTTCAACCGAACTTTATTATGGCTGGTTATTACATTGGTTTGCTGGTCACTTGGTGATGCATTATACCTTTACCTGACATATAAACGCATAGATCCGTTTATTTCGCCAGTCGATTTTTTTTATATTGCAGCAACTTTATCATTTATAGTTTCTGTTCTCACCATCGCAGGTTCCCCGCCTCCTTCACGTAGGCGGAATATGGTGTTCATTGAGATCAGCATACTTATATTATCAGCAATGGTAATATTTTCAATACTGTTGCTGCTGCGTGGTACTCCGGATTTAAATTTTGATACCCTAACCCTGCTGATGGTATTTATATATCCTGTGATGGATATTATAGCAATCTGGATTATTATGATTCTGTTTTTCACCTATCCTCTGAAGAAAAGTCAGAAAGTATTAGGGATATTGCTGGCAGGGGCATTTTGTATTTTTCTGAGTGATCTGTTTTATCTGCTCTACTCATTGTATGAGTCAATGGGAAGGTATTACCTGATAGATACAGGGTATTTTTTTTACTACTTTTTATTATTACTTGCAGGATTCACGGGTTTTAAAGAATTCAGGAAACAAACAAATGATCTTAATGAGAGTTCAGCAGTTTTTAAACAAAACAATTGGATAGTTTTTCTTCCCGGGGTTTTTCTTATCACCCTGATAGGATTATTATTGGTTTTTGTGTTTAAACAGATGATAGTGATGTCTTATGGAATCATTGTCATTATTGTTTTCATTATTATCCTTTTTATTATTCATCAGTACCTGGTAGTAGTTGACAATATTAAACTTACCAGGGAGATGAGGTATATCAATGCTCAACTTGAGAGTAAGGTCGAACAGCGTACTTTAGAATTAAGCAGAGCAAATATAGAGCTTCAGGAAGAGATGAAGGAAAGAGAGAAGGCCGAAGAACACCTGGCAAAGAGCAATCAGGATCTGGCTTTGCTAAACAGGGATAAAGACAAGCTCTTCACAATATTAGCTCATGACCTCCGGAGCCCGTTAGGATCGATGATGAATCTTTCGTCACTTTTGGTCGAAAATATTAAGGATTTTGACGAAAATGAACTCTTGGAAGTTGTTGATACACTTAATAAATCAGCTTCGCAAACTTTCAAGCTTTTAAATGATTTGCTGGCCTGGTCCACGGTTCAAATGGGTAAAGGTGTAAGAGAAAAAGAACTTTTTAAAGTTTCAGAAGTAGTGTCTGAAATTATTATTATTCTTACTTCGGAAGCTAACCGAAAGCAAATTGAAATTCCTATGAATATTGATCCTGAAATTGTTGCGTATGCTGATAAATTCGCTATACAAACAGTAATACGCAACCTGGTTGGCAATGCAGTTAAATTTACTGAGAATCATGGCAGTATTACAGTATCTGCAGTTGAGAAATATGGCAAAGTGGAAATATCGGTCAGTGATAATGGAATCGGGATTTCGAAGGACAAACAGAAGAAAATATTCAGGGTTGATACAGTAAGTTCGTCACCGGGTACGGATGGCGAGAAAGGCACTGGATTCGGGCTATTGCTTTGTAAAGACCTGGTTGAACGCAATGGGGGTAAAATATGGTTTGAAAGTGAGAAAGGCAAAGGCAGTACATTTCATTTTACATTACATGTTAATAAAGAAGATACTATGAATTTAGGTTCTACTGAACACAAACAAAATATAGAGGATATACGAATAGAATACAAACTTGACGAAATAAGGAGACTTGGATTTACAACATTGTTTGGAGAATTTAATCCATCATTGTTGAACATTGAATTAAATAAATTGTGGTCCAGCGAAAATTTTAATCCAAACTATTCGGTACTTATTGATATAAGAAAAGCAAAATTCAAAGGAGATAATAAAGATATACCGGAGTTCCTGAGTGTATTCAATTATTTACCAATAAGTCGTACAAACCGGAAATTTGCAGTACTTACCGAAACTCCTGAGCAAGTGGCTTATTCAACTATGTTTGGCCAGTTTGTCAAGTCCAACTTCCCTTTAAATGTAGAGGTTTTTAGTACTTATGATGCTGCAATGGTGTGGCTTGGTGTATAATACTGATTTTATCCACCGGAAATTCAAAATGTATCTGTATGTATGATTGGTTTTTGCTATCAGCTGACATATGTAGAAAGCCAATTATTGGAGGGATTCAGGCTTCGGGAAACCAAACGATTATTACCCAGCGTGATGAATTCTATCATCGTTAAATTGAGTAACAAACACTTTAAAAATTAATTATTTATGAATCATTCAGAAAAGGCATTATCATATTTTGACAATAAGTTTAACTGTTCTCAATCTGTATTAGCAGCATTTGCCGGAGAATTAGGACTAACTGAAGACGAATCGCTTCGGGTTGCCAGCGCTTTTGGTGGAGGTATCGGCAGGCAGCAACTTACATGCGGAGCCTTAACCGGTGCCGCTATGGCTCTCGGACTTAAATTTGGCAAAGGCAAAGATGACAGAGACGATAAAAAACTGCTGACTTATGCTAAGACTATTGATTTATTTGATGAATTTAGCAAACTAAACGGATCATGCAATTGTCGTAAATTATTGAATGACCTGGATATGAAAGACGAAGAGGACCTTCAAAAAATAAATGAACAAAACCTTTTTTATACCAACTGCAGGAAATACGTTACAGACTCGGTAAAAATAACCGAACAGATATTGAGTGATTCAAAAAAATAGAGAATATGGAAAATATAAAACAGGTTATCAAAGAAAAATACGGCGAAATAGCTAAGCAAACCAAAGAGCAGAATGCTCCTTCGTGTTGCGGTACTACATCATGTGGCTTCGTTGTCGATTATACAGTGTTCAGCGAAAATTACGATAACCTGCAGGGCTACCATCCTGATGCTGATCTTGGTCTGGGATGCGGACTACCTACTGAATATGCCGGAATACTGCCGGGAAACAGTGTTCTCGACCTGGGTTCGGGAGCTGGCAACGATTGTTTTATAGCCCGTGCAATGGTTGGCGAAGCAGGCTATGTAGCAGGCATTGATTTTACCGATGCAATGATAGTGAAAGCACGCGAAAATGCCCGGAAACTGGGTTTTACCAATGTGGACTTTATTGAGGGTGATATTGAAGATATCCCGGTCAGGTTTGGTGTTGTTGACGTGGTGATAAGTAATTGCGTTCTGAACCTGGTTCCTGACAAACAAAAAGCTTTCAGCGAAATATACAGGGTATTGAAGCAGGGCGGCCATTTCTGTATTTCGGATGTGGTGCTGCAGGGCGAATTACCCGTTGGTGTAAAAGAGGATGCAACCATGTATGCCGGTTGTGTTTCAGGCGCACTGCTTCGCGAAGAATATTTAAATATAATTGAAGAAGCTGGATTTGTAAATGTCGATGTTAAAAAGGAAAAGAAAATTGAACTCCCCGATGATTTGCTTTCTCTCTACATGTCGGCAGATGAAATGGAAAAATTTAAAATTGGTGAGACAGGCATTTTCAGCATAACCATTACCGGCAAAAAGCCTGAAGGGTGTGGTTGTGACTGTTCGTGCAGTTGATTTGAAAGAAGATAGTTTCAATTTACAGATTCTTTTTGCTTAAGCATTAAGATTTGTCTGGTTAATTGTTCAGGTATTGTGTTCTCCCTGGAATCAGCAGTTCTTTCATTTATGAAAAAAAACTAAAAATAAGAACCAGGAGTACAATAATCGTAAAAACAACATATATATAGTCCTTTTCATAAGCGAAAGCAAAAACTGAAAAAAGAACTCTGAGAACAGGTGTTGCAATCAGGAGTAAAATGCCTAATTCCATTATTGAAACAGATCGGAATGCAATTATACCTTTGAATAAATCTCTGAAATCAGAATAATTAAAGATGTCGGGCTTAAATATATGATAACTTGGAATTTCAAATCCATGCCTTACTAAAAACAAAACAGCACCGATTACAACCACACTACCAGCTAGAATAACTCCTGTTCTGAGCAAGTTGCCTAAAATTGCTTCAATGCTCCTATCTATATTATCTGTATTTGTCTTTCTTTTCGTCATTTCAATCCACTTTTTAACATTTCGTAAGCCATCACAAGTATAATTACCGAAAAAATAATTTTCAGACTTTTTGAAGAAGTGAATGCCATTATTTTAGTGCCCAGGAAAGCTCCTGTTAAAACTCCCAGCATTACAGGCATTACAAGAGCAGCATGGATATATCCGTTTTTCAGGTATATTCCTGCGCTGGCTGCCGCAGTTACACCTATCATAAAATTACTGGTGGTTGTAGATACCTTGAAAGGTATTTTCATTATCCGGTCCATGGCTATTACTTTTATTGCTCCTCCTCCAATCCCTAGTAATCCCGACATAATGCCTGCCAGGCTGCTGAGTGCGAATCCAAAAGGTACATTTTGAACCGAATAACTCTGTTTCCCCTCCGGTGTAGGATATTGGCCATTTAATTTAAATATTCTTGCATATTTATTAACATCTGCATAATTAACTTCTTCTTTTTTTAGAAATATGGATGATAAAGCTGAATAAAAAAGAATCGCTGAAAAGATAAGTGAAATAGTTGTTACTGAAGCTATTCCTGCCAGGTAGGCTCCAATAACTGCACCAATTGTTGTTGCAATTTCCAGGAACATACCTATTCTTATATTCGAGTATCCTTTCTTAACATAGGCTGAAGCGGCACCTGAAGATGTGGCAATTACCGAAATTAGCGATGCACCTGCAGCAAAACGAATATCTACTCCAAATAAAACAGTAAGCATTGGAACAACAATTACTCCACCGCCAAGTCCCGTTAATGAACCGAGAAGCCCTGCCGAAAAGGAGCCAATAAAAATCAGAAGTGTAAAAAACAGGTTATTTAAATCATGCATGATTTAAAAGTTAAAAAAAGCATGTTCAACTTGTAGCATGGTCAATTACTTGCTTGGAGAGATTTTCAAAAGAACAAATGTTAACATTGTATTTCCTCTGTATAATAAGTCGTCCCTGCTCAAAAGCAATTTCAGCCAGTTCTGTCAGTCAGTCTATAGCAATTTAAGCTCTCTTCAACATATGTAATTATAAAAATGACAATCGTTTTTTTAACTTGCGCTCCAATTACATAATAGTATAACAGCCTAGCCGTCTCTATTTAAGGTATTTTTTAAACCAGTTAATATGACTATTATACCTGTAAACGATATAACTCGGGATCGTTAATCCGTGATGTTGATTTGGAAAAATTATTAATTCGGTCGGTATCCCCACCGACTTAAAAGCCTGGTACATTTGCTCGGCACCCACCACCGGAACATTGAAATCATTTTGACTTGCCATAAAAAGGGTAGGTGTTTTTATTTCGTTTACTTTGAAAAACGGGTAAGATATGTCCAGCCATTTTTGAGGATTCTCCCAGGGCTTGCCTAATTCAGGTTCATACTGTGAGATATACATATCGGTGCCGTAAAAAGAAAGCATTAAGGAACTCCCGGCCCCGCTCACAGCTGCTTTAAAACGCTTATCAGTGGCAATGGTATAATTTGTTAAAATTCCTCCATAGCTCCATCCTGCAATGGCCATCCTGTTGGAATCTGCTATGCCTTGCTTTATCAGGTAATCAGCTGCACCGATAATATCTTTGACCTCCTTATTTCCCCAATCACCATAAATGGTTTTGGTGTAATCAGCTCCGCGTCCGCTGCTGCCCCGGTAATTTACGCCTGCTACAGCATATCCTGCTGCTGCATAAATCTCCCTGGTTAAATCATACGAATAATCATCCTGACCCACAGGGCCACCATGAATAAACAGAACCAAAGGTAATTTCCTGGCGTTGCTGTCAGCTACATATAAAATCCCGGAAACGGTATTGCCATCAGAAGCAACAGCGCTGAATCCTTTTTTATATATTTTATGCAAAGGCGCTAGATAGGCATCCTGGATATGTGTGATCTTGTTAAATTTAGTGTTGTCAGAGAAAAATATTTCATTCGGAACATCCGGATTGCTGAAAAGCACAGCCATCGCACCTTTTGTATTGATATTCAGCGAACTGTAAACACCGGTTTCATTGGTAAACTTCCCAACTGTTCCATTTGTAATATCAACCTGGACAATATTTTGTTTTCTGTCATCTTCAACCAATGCAAAAATTGTTTTTCCATTCCTGTTCCAGGCAATATTTTCAAAAGACCGGTCATAGTTTTTGGTAATAATTTTGGGCGTTTTGTTTTTTAAATCAATTAAACCAAGTTGTTTCAAGTCGTACATATCATACGGATCCTCCGAGCTTGATTGCAAAAAAGCAATAGTGTTGTTATCAGGACTAAACCGGGGCGATTCATCAGAACCTTTATAAACTGTTAATTGTTGCGGTTTGGAGCCAGGCGCAGTCGAAAGCAGGAATATATCTGTATTTGAATTTTGATCAGGCGTAGTGCTTACATTACTCACATAGGTGATATATTTTCCGTCAGAACTGATATCCACATCCGATTCATTATATTTCCCTTTGGTAAGCGTATCCAGTTTTTTGGTTTCAATTGTAAACAAGTACAAATGTGTTTTACGATCATCAAGGTATCCGTCAGCATCATCTTTAAAATGGTACCTGTCAATTTCATATGGTGTCTTGATTTTGGTTTTGGCAGTATCTGAATAATCAAAATCCTTGATAACAAAAACCAATCGTTTCGCATCCTGGAACCAATAATAATTTTCAATCTCTCCTTTGATATGAGTCTGTTGAACCGGCTCACCGCCTCTGCGATCCATCAGGTAAAGTTGCGATCCTTCTTTTTCTACCGTACTTTTGGATAAGAAAGAGATATACTTTCCGTCGGGCGACCAGTTATAGTTGCTGAACCTCTTTGTCTGTTCAGTTAATGCAACTGTCTCTTTCCCGTCGCTGTTCACCATATATAATTTTGAAACATTCTCATCTTTCGATGAATCTGCTTTAGATACGCTATACAAAATCCAGTCGCCACCGGGTGCCACTTTGGGGCTTCTCACATTAGAGAAACGATAAACATCCTTGGGAGTGAGATCGCGCAATTTTTCCTTTTGAGCAAAAATGACAAGAGGAAGAAAGAATAAAATGAACAAGGGGGAAAAGAATTGTTTCATGGTGAATAAATTATTTGTATGTTAAACAGATGAATATAAGTGAATTATTTTTTTTTAAAATTATGGTTATTCAAACTATGAGCTAAATAAAACTTTCGACTATTTAGAAATTTATACAAGGAAACATCCCTATCGATATAATCCTCCAAAATAAGCAAAAGCTTTTCTTTATTATTCTATAGCTCCTATGTAACAAGCTATACATGGTTAATGTTTAACTTTACGGGTTTTAAGTTTTGTAATAAGGCATGGTTTACTCAGCAATGGATAAAATAGTTAGGCAGTAACAGGTGTTTGTATGAGGTCCCCAATGTCAGACATTGTTGAGGATAAAATACGCTGCATTCAAAACCGTCGCAAATGTAACCCATAGTAAATAAGGGATGTTGATGTATGCCGCCATTGGCTTTAACCTGTTGAAGCGGTAAAGCATTATGACAATCATTAACCACAACACAACGATATCAACCAAAGCAACACCTATCATTTTGAAATAAAAGAAGAAAAAACTCCATCCGAAGTTTAGCAGCAACTGAACTGAAAAGACCAGTATCGCCTGGTTGCGTTCTTTGCCTGGCTCAAGTATCCAGATCATGAACAGAGAAATTCCCAGGATTATATAAAGCGTTGTCCAAACCGGTCCAAACACCCAATTAGGCGGATTGAATGTTGGTTGGTTAAGAGAGGCATACCAACCGGGAATTGCCTTTGAAGTGAAAATTCCGGCTATGGCTCCCACTCCTAGAGACAACAGAAGCGAAACTAATAGCTTCCATATTTGCTGAGTTTTCATAACTGCATTATTTTAATTCTTTGAGTATCCTCAATGCTTCATCCACATGTTTTGTTGCCTGTGATTGTGAATTGAAAATGTATATCACTTTTCCTGTTTTATCAGCAATGTAGGTCACCCGACCCGGCAGTAAACCCAAAAAATTGGTAGGTACGCCAAAAAGCTTACGGATTTTATTGCCTTCGTCGCTCAGCAAGGTGAAAGTAAGCCTGTGTTTTTCAGCAAAATCTTTATGGCTTTGAACCGATTGGCCACTTATGCCAATAATTACAGCATCTGCTTCGGTAAATACTTCAAACTGATCGCGGAACGAACAAGCTTCTGCGGTACATCCCGGAGTGTCATCTTTTGGATAAAAATAAATCACCAGGTTCTTTTTGCCGAGCACAGAACTGATGTCAAACATAATACCGTTTTGATCCGGTAAGGAAAATTGAGGGATAGTGCTACCGATTTTAATTTCGTTCATAGATTTGTTTTGACTAAATGTAAAATAGGATGTGAATAAAAGTAGGTAGATTATAAGGTAGAAACGATAAAAATTTCTGAATTTCAGGTAATTTCTGTTGTCAGGATAGATATTGCCAAACAAAGCTCTAAGTTCTTTCCCGAAGTATGGTTTGATGTCGACAGACTTGCCGTCAGTTTGATAAATTATCTTTCGGAATTTACTCCTGTAAAAAATCAGGACTACTCCAGAGATGATGAATAAGAAAAGCCAGAAGTGCTCGGTTAAAAACATGTGTTTAGATTTTAATTATAGCGCTTTGTCATGCTTTTAAACAATTATCAGCACAGTAAGTTTTATTTGAGTTTACTCAAATCAATTTCCTGTCCGAATTGAATGATGTATTTGTTATTATCATAAATCGCAAATTCCCGCATACCGGTTTCAAAATTATCAATCGGGTAAACCACTTCTACTTTGTCTTTTAACTCTTTCCACACTTTTTCCACATCATCGGTATGAATATAAATTGAACCGGAAAATTGTGCTTCTTTAAAATCGGGATGCTGCTTAGGCACAGCAAGCATAATTTGCACGTTATCACGGCTTAACGAAGCCCAGCCCAGTTTC
>JBBQGD010000067.1:0-16266 GCA_038322655.1 Bacteroidales bacterium
CTGAATATGGGATTTATAGCAGAAAAGAAGGGAGATTATTCTATTGCCAGGGATTATTACCTAAAGGGGCTGTCAATTGGTAATAAACTGCCGAATTCAGTAAAAATCCTCAGAGGTCTTGCAAATGTTTCTGATAAAATGTCAGACAAAACCAATGCTCAGGAGTATTATAAGATGGCGCTGCAAAAAAGTATAGAGATGTATGGTGATGAGCATCCCGAAACAGCTCTGGCTTATCTTAGATATGGGGATTTCCTGTCTGGTACAGATGACAAGCTAGCCCTTTTTTATCTGAATAAAGCATTAGTACTGTATAAAAAGTCATTTGGTAACGAAAACATAGATGTATCAATTGCATACAATTATATCGGTAATTACTATTACAGAATTAAAGATTATAATACTGCAATCAACTTTTATCAACTCGCTCTTATTGCCGGATTTCCTGAATTTACATCAAAAAATATCGCAGATAATCCATCAATCTCTTCAGAGAACCTGACTGATAACATGCTGAACTTATTTACCAGGAAATCAACAGCTCTGCTTTCATTATACCTGACTGATACAACACGAATTGATTTATTGAAAAATAGCATAAAAAGTTTTAATCTCGCCTTGAAAATGATCGAAATGCTTCGGTCAACTTACCAGGATGAAGACAGCAAGCTATTTATCTCAGGTAACGAGAAAAATACATTCTCAAATGCATTGCTTGCGCAGGTAAAACTTTATCATAAAACAAACAATCCGGAAGCTTTAAATCAAGCTTTCGGTTTGTCGGAGAAGAGTAAATCAGCAGTTTTACTTTCACATTTGCGTGATAAAGAAGCTAAAAATGTCGGAGGTATCCCCGAAAAACTACAGGCGGAGGATGCAAGTCTGAAATCAGAGATCTATTTCTATAATAAACAGATACATGATCAGAAACAAAACGGGAAACCGGATGAAGAAAAGATAAAATTGTGGAATGGCAGAATCTTCGATCTGAGCCGGAAACAGGATGAACTTATCAAATCAATCGAAAAAAATTATCCTGTGTATTATAATCTCAAATACGATAACTCTATTATTTCCATCGATCAAATACAGAAAAAACTTACGCCACGGCAGGCTGTAGTCGAATTTACCCTTACCGATTCAACATTGTATATTTTTGCTGTTAACTCAAATACAAGGCAACTTATAATCAGGAGCATTGATAAAACATTCACAAGCAATTTGTCAATACTACTACAGCAACTTACCGGGAAAGAATACAACAATTACTCAAGTACTGATTACAAGGCATTTATTCAGGCGTCATACAATTTGTACCAAACATTACTATTCCCGGTTCAGTCCATAATTAAAGGGAAAGAACTTATCATTATACCTGATGGTGAACTAGGCTACATTTCATTTGATGTACTGCTCACCTCAAAACCTGATACTACAAAGCAGGAATATAAAAAACTTCCATACCTGATTAAGGAGTCAGCACTAACCTATGCTCCTTCGGCAACTACATTCTTTAATGATCTGAACCTGAAACGCTCAGAAAATAATGGCCGGATATTAGCTTTTGGACCAGATTACGGAGCCGATAATACCGTACTCGATCAAAAAGATGAAAACGGCAAATCACTGAGGAATTCTCTTCCAACTCTTAAAAATACACTGGAAGAGATTCAAAACCTTGAAAAATTCTATAATGTAACAGCGTTTCTGGGTGAAAAGGCTACAGAATCTGCTTTTAAAAAGAATGCCGCCGATTACAGGGTGCTGCACCTGGCAATGCATACCATAATTAATAATGAAAATCCTTTGTATTCAAAACTGATTTTCTTCAAACCTAAAGGTGATACTATCGATGATGGAATGTTAAATGCTTCTGAGCTTATTAATATGGAACTACACGCAGATATTGCTGTGCTGAGTGCCTGCAATACAGGTTCAGGAAAAATGCAAAAGGGAGAAGGCATTTTAAGTCTTTCGCGTGATTTCTTTTATGCCGGCGTACCAGGCATCATCATGACTTCGTGGGCGGTCGAAGATCGTGCAGGAGTAAAACTAATGGAATATTTTTATAAAAATATTGCCCTTGGCAAACCCAGGCATGAGGCATTACGGCTGGCTAAAATAGAATATCTCGAAAATTGCGACAAACTCACTGCGCATCCTCATTACTGGGCTGCGTATATGAATGTTGGTGATATTAGCCCTCTTAAAGGGTTTGGTAAAAAGACAACACCATTTTCAATCTATGGCGCAGTTGCAACATTATTTGCAATCGGGATATTGATCTTTATCCGCTCACGAAAAAAGAAGAACAGCGACAAACCTGTGAGTTAACCGTGGGCTGATTTTGCCTATTTTTGTGAAAAAAAATAATTGTGATCTTACCTTCCAACTTCGAGGAAAAAACCGGCTTTGATGCTATCAGGCAAATGCTCAATGGCTACTGCCTGGGCGAAGGTGGAAAAACACGGGTTGCCAACATCTGCTTCAGCAACAATTCCGAAGAACTGAAGCTTGAGCTCAATACTATCGAAGAGTTCCGTACTATGCTCCTCACTGTGTTCGGGTATCCTGCATCAGAATATTTTGAGCTGGAAGAAGATCTGAATCTCATTCTAACTCCCGGAACATTTCTTCCTGCTGAGACGTTAGTTTTGCTGCGCGCTTCCTACTCTACCTATATTAATTGCAAAACCTTTATTTCTGAAACATCAGCAAATATATTTCCTGTTCTTCATTTGCTGATTGCAGGTAAATACATTGAACCCGGAATTATTGCGGGTATTAATCGTGTTCTCGACATCGAAGGCAATATCCGCGACAATGCCTCTCCTGCATTGCTCGAGATCAGGAAAAGCCTCTCGCGCATGATCCACCAGATTGATAAGAAAATTGCCCAGGCACTTACACAGGCTAAACTTGACAAATACGTTCCGGCAGACACCGAAATTGCTATTCGTGACGGCCGGGCAGTAATCCCTGTAAATTCGTCAAACAAGCGAAAGATCAGCGGAGTTATTATCGATGAATCAGCAACAGGGCAGACCTCCTATATTGAGCCTACTGAGGTTTTTGAACTCCGCAACAGTATACGGGAACTTGAATTGGCCGAAAGGCGCGAAATAATTAAAATTCTCATTGAATTTGCTGATGAACTCCGCCCCTATATTCAGCTGGTAAAAGAATCGTTTGACTTTTTAGGACATCTCGACTTTCTAAGGGCCAAAGCTCTTCTGGCCATCGATACCGGATCACTTAAACCTCAGGTAAGTAAGAAACAGTCATTCAGCTGGATACAAGCCAGGCATCCGCTTCTGATGCTTTCGCTAAAAAAGCAGAAACGGGAAATTGTCCCTTCTGATATTTCGTTGGATGAAAACTCAAGGATACTCATTATTTCCGGACCGAATGCAGGTGGCAAATCGGTTTTGCTGAAAACAGTAGGATTGCTACAATATATGCTGCAATGTGGTCTTTTGATTCCGGTTCTCGATACATCCGAAGCAGGTATTTTTGAAAACCTGTTTATTGATATTGGTGATCAGCAATCGATTGAAAACGATTTGAGTACATACAGCAGCCATCTGCTTAATATTAAAAACCTGCTTAAATATGCCCATCAATCAACCTTATTTCTGATTGATGAGTTTGGTGCCGGGACTGAACCTCAATCCGGGGGAGCAATTGCCGAAGCAGTCCTCGAAACACTCAACGAGAAAAAAGCATATGGCGTTGTAACTACCCATTATGCCAACCTGAAACTTCTGGCTTCCAATCATTCCGGCTTTATTAACGGGGCAATGCTTTACGATGCCAAACATATGAAACCTCTTTTTGTGCTGAAAACGGGAAGACCCGGTAGTTCATTCGCATTTGAAATTGCATTAAATATTGAATTTCCAAAAGAAGTGCTCGAAAAGGCCGGTGAAAAGTTAGGGCATGCCAAACTCGATTTCGACAAACAGATGCAAGACCTGGAAGCAGAAAAACTCGAGTTAAACCTGAAAGAGAAACAACTTCAACAAGCTGATGAAATGCTCACCGGTCTGATAAACCGCTATACTTCGTTGAAAGAGGATCTTGACAGGAAACAAAAGGAAATCCTTGAAAAGGCAAGCGATGAGGCTAAATCTATTCTGAACAAATCGAACCAGATCATTGAAAAAACGATACGTGAAATTAAACAATCACAGGCGGATGCCACACGCACCAAACAATTAAGGACAGAAATTAAAGAATTTACTGAAAAAGTTGCTGTAATAATTCCTGAAGTTGAAGCTATAAGTGCAGAAGAAGTATCATCGCCACCTGAGAAAACAACAGGAAGTCCTGTTCAAAAAGGTAGCCGTGTACGGATGAAAGGCCAGCACGAATCCGGTGAGGTTGTCGATATCCATGGAAGCGAAGCTACTGTTGCTTTTAACACAGTCACTTTAAAGGTTAAAACAGAAAATCTGGAAGTACTACAGGCAATTGCTCCTGTTAAAAAGTCCGTTAATCGCGGGGTGGGATATCAAAACATGGTAAACGATATGAATGCTCGTATGGCCAATTTCCGTATTACAATCGATGTAAGAGGGAAACGGGCTGATGAAACAGAATCACTTATTCAACGTTATATTGATGAAGCCATTATGCTGCATGTATCTGAAGTCAGTATTCTGCATGGAAAAGGCAACGGGGTTTTGCGCAGTATAATCCGAAACTACCTCGGTGGCATATCTGAAGTGAAACAATTTTCGGATGCTTCTCTCGAAACCGGCGGTTCCGGTATTACATTAGTAACTTTAAAATAACCAAATCGAAATTCCCTTAAATATAAATACATCAAATTTGAAAATCATGAATAAAACCTCGCTTATTACAATAATTATTGCCGCCGTATTATTAACAATGGTTTCATGCAAATCAGGGTCGTCAGGTAAAGACATTATAACACTCACTACGGGTAATTTTATCGACGAAACTGCTAAAGGTGTTGTAATGGTTGATTTCTGGGCTACATGGTGCATGCCGTGCAAGGCTATGGCGCCGGTAATTGAAGAAATTGCCAGCCAAACCAAAGGTAAAGTCAAAGTCGGAAAAGTGGATATTGATGCCAATGGGCAACTTGCAAATCAATTTGGGATTCAAGCAATACCTACCATTATCATTTTTAAAGATGGGTTACCTGTTGAAACTCTGGTAGGCATACAATCAAAAGCAGCCTTAGTAAACGCGCTTTCAAAGCACATATCTTTAGACTAATTACTTTTTACAGGCCATTTCATCGTAAAGTACTTTTTCTTTACGCGAAAACCCGTTGATTATTAAATGATATGATTCATCTATCCATTGTTTTAATAGACTGTCGGTAATAGTACCATCAATTATTACCGTGAGCCAATGGATTTTATTCATATGATAGCCAGGTAAAACACTGGGGTACTGTTCCTTAAGTTCTATAACTTTTTCAGGAGTATTTTTAATATTCATCGAAAAAGCATCCACCAGATCGGTAAGCAGGAACATTTTCCCGGCAACTTTAAAAACAAGTGTTGATTCATCGAAAGGGAAACTCTCGGTAACAGCAGGCTTACTTAAACAATAATCCCTTAATTCTTCGATATTCATCATACAGGTTTAAAAGCTCGAAATTAAGCAATTATGAGATAATCACATTTGCCTGAATACGAAAAATGCATTACTGGTGCATCAGATTACAATTAAATGATTGTATCTTTGCCCCCTGTTAAAAATTCGCCGCCTGGCGAAGACTTATCATTCACAAACCCAAAATCTATGTCCCTAAGCTCCAAATCATCTGATCTGAAACGTAGAATGCAGGAAGCTTTACGCGGAGGAGGCGATAAAGCCATCCAAAAACAAAAAGCAACCGGAAAGCTTACAGCCCGCGAGCGAATTCTCGCATTGGTGGATACAAAGTCGTTTCATGAATACGACCTGTTTGTTGAACATGCCGGCCGCGATTTCGAAATGAGCGACAAATATTTACCTGGTGACGGTGTAATAACCGGTACAGGAACCATCAATAATTATCCTGTATGTATTTTCGCACAGGATTTTACTGTTGCAGGCGGTTCCCTTGGCTATATGCATGCTAAAAAGATCACCAAGATCATGGATCACGCCATGAAACTTAAAATTCCACTTATTGGGATTAACGATTCAGGAGGAGCCCGTATTCAGGAAGGTGTCAACTCACTGGCAGGTTATGGAGAAATCTTCTACCGTAACACACAGGCTTCAGGAGTTATTCCCCAGATTTCTGTCATTCTTGGGCCTTGTGCCGGGGGTGCAGTTTATTCACCGGCTCTGACGG
The DNA here is from genome assembly GCA_038322655.1 of Bacteroidales bacterium. Lineage (GTDB taxonomy): Bacteria > Bacteroidota > Bacteroidia > Bacteroidales > UBA4417 > UBA4417. The sequence continues at coordinate 6,323 of JBBQGD010000067.1, forward strand.
ATTTTGTTTTTGTGGTTGATAAAATATCAAAGATGTTTATCACCGGCCCTGAAGTTATTAAAACTGTACTGGGCGAGGATATATCTATGGAAGAACTAGGTGGTGCACGTGTTCAGGCCGAAGTAACAGGCAATGTGCATTTCTTTGCCGAGAGTGAAATAGAATGTTTCGAGCAAATCAAAAAACTATGTAGTTTTATTCCATGGAATAACCTGAAGAGAGCAGAACCATTCCCGAGGAAACCGCCGAGGGTCCGTCAGTACAACCTCAATAAAGTATTTCCTACCAATCCTCGTCAGCCTTATGATGTAAAAGATGTAATCCGTGGTATATGCGATGACTCCGATTTTCTTGAGATTCAGGATTTATTTGCGCAGAACATTGTAATCGGCTTTGCCCGAATGAATGGATATACAGTAGGTTTTGTAGCCAACCAACCATTGGTTCTGGCAGGTGTTCTTGATGTGGATTCGAGTGACAAAGCTGCCCGATTTATTCGTTATTGCGATGCTTTCAGTATTCCTTTGGTTACATTGGTTGATTTACCCGGTTACCTGCCTGGCGTTGACCAGGAACATGCCGGCGTTATCCGCCATGGGGCTAAAGTACTTTATGCTTACAGTGAAGCTACCGTTCCTAAAATTACAGTTATCACCCGTAAAGCCTATGGCGGAGGCTATATAGCCATGTGCTCCAGCCATTTGCGTGCTGACTTTGTATTTGCATGGCCTACTGCCGAAATTGCAGTTATGGGCCCTGAAGGTGCTGCCAATATAATTTTCAGAAAAGAAATTTCAGAAGCGGCTAATCCAGATGAAATGCGTAAACTTAAAATCAAAGAATACAAGGAAAAGTTTGCAAATCCATACGTTGCTGCTGCATACGGTTATGTGGATGCTGTTATCAGTCCGGAAGAAACCCGCGACATGGTAATACATGCCCTTGCCATTTCAGTTGATAAAAAAGTTGATGTTCCAATGAAAAAACATGGAGTTCCACCATTCTAATTCACAGATAGATGTAATCCATTGCTGACTAGCAATTCAAAATATGATCAGTATGGGCAACGCAATAGCAATTCTGCATTTTCCGGTAGTTGTTCTAACCTAAAAAAATGATTATGTCAAAAAGTGATAATTCAAAAAGTCTTAATATTAAAGCCCAAAAACCAGGAGAAACAGCTGAAAGTATTGGAGTCGAAGCATTTCAAACTTTAACGATTGAGGATGTCAAATATAAAACCAAGCTAACAAAGAAATATCTTAAAAGGAAACCTTACGAGCCGGTTGATCCCAAAAAAGTATTTTCATTTATTCCGGGAACCATTAAGAAGATATATACTTCCAAAGGGAAAAAAGTAAAAGCGGGTGATAAGCTTGTTGACCTGGAAGCAATGAAAATGCTCAACACCATTTTCGCCAATGAAAACGGCACAATAGCGGAAGTTTATATAAAAGAAGGAGATATGGTATCGAAGAATAAAATACTTCTTCTTTATAAGTAATTGATTAAACAATACACAGAGAGAGTTCTGAAAATTCATTTTCCTTAAAACTCAAAAATCAACATTCAGCTTAAACATATAAATTGAATAAAGATTTATCAGGGTTTACTTAAATCAGGAAAAGAAGTTTTTTGAACTCTCTTATTGTTTCTGTTCTATTAGCACGGAATACTCACTATTAGTAGTGGCAATAAAGCTGTTTATTTCGCTTTTACCTTCACCCGAATGCGACGAAGTGATAAAAACAGGAGGAAGTTCCTCCCATTTTTCAGCCATTACTTTTTTATATTCATCAACATTTCGCCTTACCGCATTACGCGAAATTTTATCGGCTTTAGTGAATACCAGGCAAAATGGCAATCCTTGCTCACCCATCCAGTTAATGAGATCGAGGTCGCTTTTCTGAGGTTCATGACGGGTATCAACCAGGATAAAAGTATATAACAATGATTGACGTTGTAAGAGGTATTCGCGGATAATTTTTTCCCAGTTGCGACGTGATTTTTTTGAAACTTTTGCATAACCATAGCCAGGCAGATCAACCAGGTACCAGGTATCCTCATCCACCATGAAATAATTCAACAATTGGGTTTTACCGGGAGTTGAAGAAGTTTTTGCCAGGTTTTTAACCCCGGTGATCATATTGATAAGTGATGATTTGCCTACATTCGACCGGCCAAAAAATGCATACTCAGGTATTCGCGGATGCGGACAGCCTGTTATATCGGCGGCACTTATCATAAAAGCGGCCCTGCGAATATTCATAATTGTTGCGTTAGTGGTTGTAAAAAATGTACTGCGGGTAAGATGTCATATTAAGAACCTGGAATTCAAACTATATTTTTTCTAATAAGGTTTTTTATCGAGGTTAGCAAAATAACAGGCTTCAGCACAAATTATTATGGCATGCTTAAATGCCTCTCTTTTTTAAATTCGTATACATCATCAAGGGTTACCAATATTCCTGATTCTTCCACATCTCCAAATCCCGGGTTAAGAGAAGTACCAAAAAATAACATGGTTGACGATAAATTCATATATGCATTCACTAATGGAGGTATATTTTCGTGCCGTTCACGAACCAGGTGAACCAGGATTTTATAGTCTTTTTCGTATGATCCGCCAATAAATTTTTCAGATAGAAACGCTTCGGGAGTTTCCAGCGCAAGTGCTTCGTGAGGATAAACAAGATTGTTTTTATCACCAAAATATTTTCGGAGGAAATAGAGTATCAGATCTCGCGCTTCCACATTATAATGTGGATACATCGTAATTTTCCCAAAATAATATTTCACATCCGGGTTTTGAACCAATATGGCACCTAAACCATTCCAGATATTATCGAGGGCATACATCCCTTTGCGCAAATTTACTGTTGGTTGGTAATTAGGTTGAACAAATGACCTTCCTAGTTCAATAGTATGGGGCAGGTATTCATCAATAAATTTTTCCGACAAATGGAAAAGTTCACTGGTCGGAGTATTGATATGCCCATCTTTGTGACGGGTTAACGTTTTGCCATGAATAAATCTGTAACCGCCTATGATTTCCTTCTCCCGAGGGTCCCAAACAAATAGTTGAAGAAATGGATTTTCTTCGTCAATATCAAATTCATCCAGGTCACAATCCAGCCCGGTACCTCCACCGGCATCACGAAAAGTAATTTCACGCAAACGGCCAATTTCTCTGGTTGTATTAGGCGAATCAAGATACGACACAATATAAATCTCATTACTCCCGCTATTAGTTTGTCTTACAAATCTTTCGGGGGTAAGTTCTTTCTCAATTAAACTCCGGTCGACGGCGTCAATTATCTCCTGCATCTCTTTTATATTGTTTTTTCCGTTATAAACGAACTGTCTGCATTTTGTTCCAAAGCATACACATGATCCTTCAACAACTGAGCCCACGTTCGATCCGTTTTCTTTTTATCAAAGATAGTATAAGAAATCGGTTTCCCAAAAGTAATGATAATTTCTTTGTCATGCTGTTTGAACATTTCATCAACCAGGTACAGCATTTCAATATTTGATTTTATACCCAAAAATGTGCGCAGGCGGGCCAGGTTGTAAAACCAGTTGGAATTCCGGCCATAAATATAACAAGGTATAATATCTCTTTTATACGACTTAGCCTTTACTATAAAACTTTTCTTCCATTCCAGATCACAGATGCCACCTCTTTGTTTGCGGGAACATAATCCGGCAGGAAAAAACAGCATAGCCTTATCTGATGCAAATGAATCTTCAATAATCCTGATATTACTTGCATTGGAACCATGTTTATTTATCGGGATAAAAAGGTCTTTCAGGTTCGTAACGTTCATGAGTAAATCATTCACAGGGAACACAATATCTTTCCTGATCTTACCGATTACCCACATTAGAGCCATGCCGTCAAGTCCTCCTAAAGGATGATTTGATGCCACAATCCAACGTCCGTCAGCCGGAATATTTTCAAGCCCCTTATAGCTGATTTTTACTCCAAAACCTTTAAGACAGGCATCTAAAAAATCAAGACCATAAAGATGTCCGTAATTCCTGATTATTTCATTCAGATCATCCTGGTGAATTACCTTTTTGAGATAATTCAAAACAAAACGTGGCAGAATTTTGAGCAATGCCGGGTTTTTATTCCCAATTACGCGGTCAAGTTCAAAAAAAACATCTTTGCCTCGACTGCTAACCGACTGATCTTCCATACTATGAATTGCCTGTAAATTTAATTGTATCGCACTGTATAATGCAAAACTAATGAATTTTTAAACACACTTAAATTACCACCTGCCATTAACAATGGTTTGATTTTGCTATCTGAACATATTGAAAATACAGCAAGTAAAATTAATTCCCCAGCATTATCAGTTGTTACAGAATATTTTTATTCTAAATCTCTCTAGTATCAGGCACTCTGTGTATTGTTAATAAAAAAATGTGGTAAAATGTGGTTGAAAGTGGGAAATGAATACTAAATTTACAGCAAAAATAAGAGTCACATGATATCCATACAAGGAGAACATATATGCCGGGTTGATGCAAAAGGAAGATTTATGCTACCTGTTGCATTAAAAAACCAGCTGAATGCCTCATTGAATGAAGGTTTCGTGGTAAAGCGCAGCATCTTCAGCCCATGTCTCGAACTCTATCCAAGATCCAATTGGGAAGATCTTATCCGCAAAATCACGATCAAGCTAAACCGATTTGTAAAAAGAGATAACGATTTTCTCAGAGCTTATAATGCCGGTTTGAAGGAATTGGAGATTGACAGCACCGGGAGAATATTGATACCTCGCGACCTTGCAGTTATTGCTGGTATAACCGGAAATGTGGTGTTAGCTGCAAAAATGGAATGTATTGAAATCTGGGACAAAGCTAAATACGATGACGTTGTGAGCGAAACCCAGGCTAATATTTCAGGCTTAGCTGAGGAAATATTAGGGAATATTAACCTAAATGAATGAAAACCGGATGTACCATCAACCCGCGTTATTGCACGAAAGTATTGAAGGACTCAGCATCAATCCGTCAGGGATTTATGCTGATCTTACTTTTGGTGGCGGTGGGCATTCACGCGTAATATTGGATAAACTTAATAATGACGGGCGCTTAATCGCTTTCGACCAGGACGAAGATTCCTTACAGAATGCATTTGATGATGAGCGCTTCACTTTGGCGAATGAGAACTTCAGGTATTTAAAAAATTTCCTCCGTCTTCACGAAGCACTTCCGCTTGATGGCATTTTGGCTGACCTTGGCATCTCGTCGCACCAGATTGACACACCGGAGCGTGGTTTTGCAACACGTTTCGAAGGGCCGCTTGACATGCGTATGGCACGTAATCAAGGTGTTACAGCCTCGCAAATGGTAAACACATATCCTGAAGAAAAACTAATTACCGTTTTTAAGATATACGGCGAACTATCGAATGCCCGTCAACTGGCCGCAGCCATTGTTCAGTCACGCTCAAAGCCTATTACTACAACAAACGAATTAAAGGAAGCAATAAAATCGTGTTTGCCTTCAAATTACGAAAATAAATTCCTGGCCCAGGTTTTCCAGGCTATCCGTATTGAGATAAATGATGAAATGGGAGCGCTACAGGCCATGCTTAAACAATGTGCCGATGTATTAAAACCAGGAGGACGGCTCGTAATAATTTCCTATCACTCACTCGAAGACAGGTTAGTAAAAAACTACATGAAATCCGGGAATATGGACGGCACTCTGGAGAAAGATTTTTATGGCAATATAATAGCTCCCTTTAAGCCCGTAACCCGTAAGCCACTAACTCCTGCATCAACTGAATTAGCAAGCAATCCACGTTCACGGAGTGCAAAATTGCGTGTTGCTCAAAAAATATAATTATGGCTGATCTACGCAATACCATCAATATTGAACCTGAAGAGGCTGTAGCCGATCCAGCTATTGTTCCTGATGACCAAAATCCTTCAAAAAAATCCAAAGGCAAAGGGAAAGCATCCGGTAATGTTAAAAGCATACTTGAAGGATCGTTCCTGGTTCGCGACAAAGTGATCGGGCTTCTTCCCTTTCTCATTTTCCTCACGGGCATAGGGTTACTTTACATTTTTAACTCAAATTATGCCAACCGAACTATCATAAATATTGGGAAAACGAAAAAACAGATTGAAGAACAACGCTTCGAATATATTAACACGAAATCGAAGTTGATGCAAACTACCAGGCAAAGCGAAATAGCAAAAAGATTACAATATAGTGGACTTAAAGAATCGAAAACACCACCCCGAAAAATAGTAGTTGATCAAACTGACGAATAAAATAAATGCGATAATGTGATAATGTGATAATTCGGCAATGTGACAATGTGATAATAATATAAGTCAAAAAAAAACTCATTTCATCCATATCAAAACTTAAAACTCATAATTAGAAGATAACTCAATCAATGGATTCAAGAAAATCGATACTTACACGTGTATACCTGGTTTATGGCTTTATGTTTGTCATAAGCTTTGCTATTATCGGTAAGATCCTTTATATCCAGCTGGTTGAGGGCGAAATGTGGAAAGCAAAGGCGGAAAAACTCTCGCTGAAATATTTCACTATTCAGCCTAATCGAGGCAATATTTATGATGTAAACGGAGAAATGCTGGCAACTTCGGTTCCGCTATTCGAAGTCCGCATGGATGTTGCGTCTCCACTGATTCATGACACAACATTTAAGAAGGATATAGATTCACTGGCAATTTGTCTTTCGGGATATTTCAAAGATAAAACCAGGCTTCAATATAAAGCTTTGCTCATAAATGGTCGGAAAAGCAAGAATCGCTACCTGCTTATCAAGCGCAAGGCAACTTTCGACCAACTTAAGGCTATCCGTACATTCCCGATATTCAGATTAGGGAAAAACAGCGGAGGGCTTATTACTACGGTGCAGAATAAAAGGGTTTATCCTTTTGATAACCTGGGGTACCGAACTTTAGGATGGTTTAAAGAGGGGAATGCAAATAATGTTGGAATTGAAAGTGCATTCAACAGCGAAATGCAGGGCATGGTTGGAAAAAGGCTATACCAGAGAATTCCGGATGGCAACTGGCGACCAATGAACAAGGGTAATGAAATAGAACCGGTAAACGGAGCGGATATTCTAACAACCATTGATATAAATATACAGGATGTTGCCGAACAAGCTCTGCTTGAACAACTTATAGTAAATAAGGCTGACCATGGCTGCGCCATACTGATGGAGGTTAAAACCGGCGAAATAAGAGCCATTGCCAATCTGGGCCTTACTAAAGATGGCACTTACGATGAACTATATAATTATGCTATCGGCGAAAGCACTGAACCCGGATCAACTTTTAAATTATTTTCATTGCTGGCTGCTTTTGAAGATAGAAAAACCAAACTCACTGATTTGGTAGATGTAACTGGCGGAGTTACTCAATTTGGTAGGCGTACCATGCGGGATTCACATCTCGGGGGTGGCGTAATGACAGTTCAGCAAGCTTTTGAGAAATCCTCAAACGTTGGCATCTCAAAAATAATTTATAAGGCATATGCATCAAATCCACAAGCATTTGTCGACAGGCTGCATAGTTTTAGTGTAAATAAACGACTAGGGCTCGAGATTAAAGGTGAAGGACGGCCACAAATTTTAGGCACCAAGGATGGATTATGGTCAAATTCATCACTACCATGGATGTCGATTGGCTATGAAGTAGCTCTTACACCTCTTCAAATACTGACTTTTTATAATGCAGTTGCAAATGATGGCGTTATGGTTAAACCCCATTTTGTTAAAGAAATCCGCCAGGCAGGTCAGCCGGTTACAAGTTTTCAAACCCAGGTCATAAACCAAAAGATTGCCTCAAAAGAAGCAATTGCCATGGCAAAAATCATGCTTGAGGCAGTTGTAGATCATGGTACAGGTTCGGTTCTGAAAAATCCAATTTACAAGGTTGCAGGTAAAACCGGTACTGCGCAGGTAGCACAAAATAGCGGTGGATATAACAAAACAAATTATAAAGGATCATTCGTTGGCTACTTTCCGGCCGATAATCCAAAATATTCCATTATCGTGGTAATCAACAATCCTACAACGGGAAATTATTATGGTAGTGCCGTTGCAGCACCGGTATTCCGCGAAATTGCGGACCGTATTTATGCTACCGATCCGGAGGTTGGAATGAATTGGATTGACTCAACAAATTCAATCCGCGCAAATCCTTTAAAAGCCGGAAACACGAAAGATATCCAGTATCTGAGCAATTGGCTTGGATATGCAATGGGTACGCCCACTGTTAGCGAATGGATATCCCAGGTTCCTGATAGTTCCGGAACACGTTTCACCGCTGTATCTTATGTCGGGGAAATTATACCAAACGTAATTGGGATGGGCGCCAGCGATGCTGTTTACCGTCTCGAGAAACTTGGCGTAAGGGTTCAGCTTAATGGCGTTGGGCTTGTAAAAAAGCAATCGCTTCCGGCAGGCAGTAAAATATTACCCGGCATGCCTGTACTGCTTAGCTTGGGATTTAATAATTAAGTTAAATAAAAAAGAATAGATGAAAGCCCTGCTTGATTTACTTCGCAATGTTAACACAAAGCATATTCAAGGTGCTACTGACAGAACTATCAGTAGTATCACTTATGATTCGCGCGAAGTAAAACCGGGAAGCATGTTTTTTGCAGTGAAAGGCACCCGGGTTGATGGTCATAGTTTCATCAAACAAGTAATTGAAAAAGGAGCCATTGCAATTGTCTACGAAAATTTACCTGAAAGCATATCACAGGAAATAACATACATTCAGGTTGACGACAGCAGTTACGCGTCCGGATCAATTGCTTCCAACTGGTTCGGCAATCCTTCGCAAAAACTCAAACTGGTCGGCATTACCGGGACAAACGGAAAAACGACCACTGTTACCCTTCTTTTTAACCTGTTCAGAGATCTTGGGTATCACACAGGATTGATGTCGACTATACTGAACAGGATTGATGACGAAATAATTCCGTCGACACATACTACACCGGATGCAATTCAACTCAATTTCCTACTGAATCATATGGTTGCAAATGACTGCAGCTATTGCTTCATGGAAGTGAGTTCGCATGCAATAGTTCAGAACCGGATTGCCGGATTGACATTTGCAGGAGGTATTTTCTCCAATATTACGCACGATCATCTTGATTTCCATAAAACTTTTGATGAATACCTGAAAGCAAAAAAGCAATTCTTCGACGATTTACCCTCCTCAGCCTTTGCCCTTACCAATATTGACGATCGAAATGGCTTGGTAATGCTTCAGAATACTAAAGCTACCAGGCATACGTACAGCTTTCAGAAAATGGCCGACTTTAAAGGCCGCATTATTGAAGCTCCACTTGATGGCCTGCATCTGGATTTTGATGGCAATGAACTTTGGTGCAGGCTGGTTGGTCGCTTTAATGGCTATAACCTGATGGCAGCTTATGCAGCAAGTGTTTTGCTCGAACAGGATCCGCTTGAAGTCCTTACTATCCTAAGTAATCTCGAAAGTGTAGAAGGCCGGTTCGATTATATCAAATCGCCACAAGGCATTATCGGAATAGTAGATTATGCTCATACTCCCGATGCTTTGCAAAATGTGCTGGAAACCATAAATCAGTTGCGTACCGGCAATGAAATGCTGATAACAGTTGTTGGTTGCGGTGGCGACAGGGACAAAACCAAGCGCCCGGTAATGGCTAAAATTGCCGCCCGCCTCAGCGACAGGGTAATAATTACATCAGACAATCCGCGGAGTGAAGTTCCTGAACAGATAATTGCCGAAATGTTAACCGGTGTTGAAAAAGAGTTTGCCCGAAATGTGCAGAATATTACCGACAGGCACGACGCCATCCGGATAGCATGTGCCATGACCCGCGATAATGATGTGATACTTGTAGCAGGGAAAGGCCATGAAAAATACCAGGAAATA
>JBBQGD010000068.1:0-16193 GCA_038322655.1 Bacteroidales bacterium
CTGTGAATTCAATAATTAGCTGTTACTTTTCTGTTTCCGATAAAGTACGTATCGCTGATAATAGTTGTTGGTAGTCCATAATCCTGATTTTTAACAAAAAAAGGCATTAAATCTGATTTTACATCGCTATTCTAAATTACAGCCATAATGATTAAGAGACTACATATACCTGAACAAATTAGATCGGAAAAATTATCGCAGTTTAGAGAAGCCTATAAATCGATAGAGGTCATCATTTAAATACATACCTTTGAAGGGTTGTAAATAAAGAGAAATATGGAAATATTCAGGGGTCAAAACCTCATAGAGTTTGCTGAACGCTTCAAAACAGATGATGACTGCAAAAAATATTTGTCAGAAATTAAATGGGAAGACGGTTTCATATGCCGGAAATGTGGTCATACAAAATATCAAGAGCGTAAAAATCATTCACGCACGTGTAATCTTTGTAGTGATACGGAATCTCCAATGGATAATACCCTTTTCCATAAAGTAAAGTTTGGATTGCGAAAAGCATTCTTTATGTGTTTTGAGATGGCTACAACTACTAAAAGTCTATCCGCCTCACAAATGAGCGTTCGATTTGGAGTCAGGGAGAATACAGCAAGGTTGTTCATGCATAAGGTTAGAGAAGTGATGAAATCAAGTGAAAATTACCCCATGGAGGGAATGTTCACATAGATGAGTTTGTTGTTGGTGGCAAAGAAGCAGATAAGCCAGGTCGAAGCTATGACAGCAAAAAGAAGAAATCCATTTGTGCTGTTGAATTAACTGAAGACGGGAAAGTAAAAAGGTTTTATGCCTTAAAAATCAAAGATTTTTCCTCAAAATCGTTAAGAACCATATTTGATAAACATGTAAGTACACAAGCAGCTATAACGACTGATGAATGGAAGGGATATAGGCCAATCATGAAAGATTACAATATTGATCAGATTCCTAGCAATAACGGAAGCAATTTTAAGGCACTACACACTATGATACATCAAGTCAAATCGTGGTTGAGAACGACTTATTCTTGGGTAAGTGAAAAGAATATAGAAAGATACTTCAATGAGTTTTGCTATCGGATTAACCGTTCTCAAATAAAAGAAACTATTTTCAATAATTTAATCAGGAGAATGGTTGTTGCGAATAATGTTACACATCAGCAAATAATATGTAGCTAAGTGATGACCTCTATAAAATCGAATTATAAACTGTCCTCTAATTTGCTCCCTACAATAAAAAAGCCTCTCTAACAATATGTTAAAGAGGCAATTATTTGATATTGAAGTAGCCTCAACAGGAATCGAACCTGTATCTAAAGTTTAGGAAACTTCCATTCTATCCGTTGAACTATGAGGCCCTTGAATCGGGATGCAAAAGTAATTCAATATTCTGGATTGAGCAAGTGGTTTTGCTAACTGCAAAAGCCACATGAATGTTTAATTGTATATAGGTATTTGCCATAACATTTATGTTTCATAATGTCGCCTCTACGAGGCTTAACTCTATTTCCAATTTTTGTTTCTACCAAAGTTTCGCCTCTACGAGGCTTAACTTTGCATTCAATTTTTCCCACCATACTATCGTCTCAACGGGACTTTATTTACTTTAAGCACAGTAGGTGCGAAATTATGGTAGGAAAAATCATATCCGTAAAGGCACCTTAGGTGCGGAATCATGGTAGGAAAAATAACATAATAACCTAAATAGACTCGTGGAGTCGGCATTATAATTATTTCAATCATTCATAAAATTCAAAAATATACGATTCGTTAAAATAAATTTCAAACGTTTTAATAATCCTTAGTGCCTAAAGCCTAAATATCGTTCTAACAATTAAAAATAACCCAAAAGCTATTAAAAGAATTCCAACAAAATGATTCACCCGTACAAGAATATTTGCTTTCAAACGATCCTTAATACGGTGAGCAATAAATACTTTTAATACATCGGCTCCAAAAACCGTAGTCAGCGTTCCGATAAAAAAAATGATAATTCCGTGTTTATCATCACCATAGGTGGAACTCACACCTACCATAGCCGAAATCCAGAAAAACCATACAAATGGATTCATAATATTGAGGAAAAACCCTTTCAATATATACGTTATAGGTCCGGGAACACGAATTTCAATGCCTTTGTCGTTATCTTCGAGATGAATTTTATGAAGGAAAGTATATATTCCGAACCCGATCAGGATAGACCCGCCAATTATACCTGCAATCATATAATTATTCTTCTGGTTGATTAGTTGCAGTGCCCCCAGAAGTGCCAGGTATACTACGCTTACGTCGCTCATAAAAATACCCAAAGCCAGGAAGATACCTGATTTTAAGCCCCGGTGAATGCTGGTCTGCAGCAAAGTAAACAATGCCGGTCCAAGTAATGCCGACAATGTTAATCCTAGTATAATACCTTGTATGAGGGGATGCATGGTTGTAATTTAGTACTTAGTGCAGGAGTAAGGTGAGAATCATAGAAAGAACCAGAAAAGAAAAAGAATTCTGCAATTTTACCTTTAGAAATGATGAATTAACGAAAATGAGCAAATTAATTTTTTCATATTTTTAATTGTTCTGACTACTTCCTGTTTTTCAGGAACTCAGTCCAGCTATCGAGTTTGGCATTTTTCAGAACACGCGGGAATTTATGCTGACCACCTTCTTTCCCATGTGATTTCATCCATTCGTAAAAAACCGATGGTTCCATGACCTCCGCAGAAACTTCACGAATGGCATGAAGGCGTTCGGTCCGGTAGTCATCGTTTAGTATTTTTAGATTTTTGTCCAGCATCTTAGCAGCAGCATCAGCATCAAGTGGTGAATCACATCCCAGGTACCATTTATGAGCAAACATTCCTTTTTTGTGTTTTACTCCGGCAACTGAGAATTCGCGGATTGTGATGTTCAATTCCTTCGAGAGCATTTCAACAGCATGGTTAAGATTTTCCTGCGAAATATGTTCACCACAGAGACTCAGGAATTGCTTGGTGCGCCCCGTAATCACGATCTCGCTCATGGCTTTGGATTTAAACCGAACTGTATCTCCAATCAGGTAACGCCATGCACCGGCGCAGGTAGAAATCAATAAACCATAATCTTTATTTTCTTCTATTTCTCTGATATTAAGTACAGTAGCATCCTTACGCAGGTTCCCATCTTCGTCAAAATTTGTTTCGTTGAAAGGAACAAATTCATAAAAAATCCCATTATCAAGCACTAACTGCATGGCGTTGCTATTAGGCCGGTTTTCGTAAGCTATAAATCCCTCCGAAGCCAGGTAGGTTTCGATATAGGTCAGAGGGTGAGCAAGTAATTTCTCGAAACCTTTCATGTAAGGCGCGAAAGAAACTCCACCATGTACATAAATATTGAGGTTCGGCCACATATCATGAATGGTGTTCAGGTTGTATGTTTCAATAATCTTTTCCAGCAGTATCTGAATCCAGGCCGGAACACCAGCAAGAACTCCAATATCCCACTGCGGTGCTTTTTTAACTATTTCATCAAGTTTTGTTGACCAGTTACTTTCTTTTGAAATACGGTTTCCCGGTTTGTAAAAATGTTGAAACCAGAATGGGATGTTTCCGGTTGTAATGCCCGACAAGTCGCCTTCGTAATACGTTCCGTTAAACTGAAGCTGGGTGCTGCCACCCAACATTAATATGCCTTTTGAAAAAAACTCGCGTGGGAAATCGTACCTGGCCAGCGACCAAATCTGGTTGGTGCCGGTTTTTTTTATCGCCCTGAGCATATCACGTGTAATAGGCAGGTACTTACTCGAAGCACCTGAAGTACCTGAACTGAGCGCGAAATACTTAACCTGTCCCGGCCAACTGACATACGCCTCACCATTCAACGTGCGGTACCACCACTTACGATGCATACTGTCGTAATCAAAAAGAGGAACCCGTTTCTGAAATAATTCGAGCGGATTGCGCTGCCTTAACATAGCCTGAAAACCATATTCTTCCCCAAATGAAGTCAGTTGAGCCTGTCGCAGTAACTTTTTCAGTGTGCTGATCTGAGTTTTATACGCATCCTGGGTTTTGAGGTTTTCCATCGGAAATTTACTCCTGAACTCAATAGCGCTCTTAATGATCGATCCAAGGATGGGCATGTTTTCAGTAAATTAGTGTTTATTTCAGGCTAAATTAGAAATAATTTCTACATTCGTGTACATCAAAACACAGCTGCCTTACTTATATTAGTCAAACTAAATTGATAATGAGCACATTTAAAAAAATATTCCGCTCTTTTATTGTTGTTTTTTCTATGCTTGCAGGCCTGATTTTTATCCTGTTTGCCGGATTCCTGTTGTATGCAACCATAACCGATTATAAACCTGCCATGAAAGAAACTATGACCATATCGAAAAGTTCGTTACCCGACACTATCCCTGCAAGTAGATTGGAGCTCTACACCTGGAATATTGGCTATTGCGGTTTAGGCGCTAAAATGGATTTCTTTTATGAAAACGGCACTATGGTACGTCCGGATAAGGAATATTATGAGCGTTGCCGCAATGGAGTTTTAAACCAGCTTTCATTGCTGAATAAACCTGATTTTATTCTGCTCCAGGAAATCGATCAGCACTCACACCGGACTTATCTTGATGACCAGATTGAGAGGGTTAAAGCAGTATTTAAGGATTATGCAACATTTTTTGCGCTCAATTACAAAGTTCCTTTTGTTCCCGTTCCCTTATATTCGCCAATGGGCAAGGTAAACGCAGGCCTGATGACACTCAGCCGTTATCAGCCGATAGAGGCGAAAAGATATAGTTTCCCTTCAGCTTACAGCTGGCCTAAGCGGCTTTTTATGCTCGACCGCGGTTTTATCCTTACGCGGTTCACTGTTAGTAACGGGAAACAGCTTGTGCTGATTAACACGCATAATTCGGCTTTCAGCGATGCCGCCGATATGCGAGCCAAAGAACTAAATATGCTTAAAGCTATTATTGAAAAAGAATATTCGGCCGGCAATTATGTAATCGTTGGCGGCGACTGGAACCAAAACCCGTTGCCTTATAATAAAGAAAACATTCGGGACGGGAATGTAGCATATGCCATTTCGCCCGGTATTCCTGCTGATTTTCTGCCAGCCGGTTTTACCTGGGCCTTTGACCCGGGCAATCCTACCAACCGGGATGTGGATATACCCTATACCAAAGGCAAAACACGTACTACCATTATCGATTTCTTTGTGCTTTCGCCGAATATAACAATGCTTGCCACTAAAACTCTTCAAACCGGTTTTGAGTTTGCCGATCATCAGCCTGTTGAGATGGTAGTGGCGCTGAAATAAGAAATAAGTGCCAAGATTAAAATTCCAAATTCCAAAGAAATCTTTGAAATTTTGGAATTGGAATTTTGGAATTGAGACTTTTCAGGCAACCTAAAATTCCCTCAATTCCTCCCCAAACAAATCAGCTGAAATCCCATCGGCAAAAAGTAGCCCTTCAGGCGTTAATACAAGTTTACCTTCCCGGTAGATCATCTTTTTTGAATCAATAAATGGCAATGCATCAAGCAGGAGTTTTTCAGCCCGTTCATCACCAAAATTCTGTTTTACCTCCACTAAATCGCAACCCCATCTGGTACGAAGTGAAGTCATGATATACTCATTTAATTGTGTAACCGGGCTTAAAAGTTCCTGTTCATGTTCCACTTTGCCTGCAGTAGCTGTTTCAATATATTTAGCAAGATGAGCCACATTCCAACTGCGTGAAATGCCATTATACGAATGCGCTGAAGGACCCAGACCGAGGTAGTGTTTCCCTTGCCAGTAAGCCGTATTATGTCGCGAATACGAACCCGGAAGGCAAAAATTGGACACCTCATATTGTTCGTACCCATGCTCTGCCATCATCCGCATGAGGATGTTGTAATGCACGAGAGACAGGTTTTCATCAACGGGTTTCGTTTTGCCTTTACGAATCATAAATGCCAGCGGGGTTTTATCTTCGATTGTCAGGGAATATGCTGAAATATGAGGAATACCGAAAGAGAATGCTTTCTGCAGGTTTTCTTCCCAGCCTTGCTCAGTAAGAGTCGGAATTCCATAGATAAGATCAATACTGATATTATTAAAACCGGCTTGCTTTGCATCCAGAATACATTGTGTAACCTGTGCTGAAGAGTGAGTGCGGCTTAAAAAAAGCAGGTCCTCTTGCCTGAAGGACTGTATACCAATGCTAAGCCGGTTGATTCCTGCTTTTTTAAATGTAGCAGGTTTTCCAGGTGTGAGGTCGTCGGGATTGGCTTCGAGGGTTATTTCGGCTCCGGATTCTACTTTGAAGTGTTTGTGAATTGAATTCAGAATTCTTTCAATATCATTTGATTCAATAAGGGATGGCGTTCCTCCGCCAAAATAAATGGTTTCTATAGTATGCCCTTCGAGATAACTTTCCCGTAGTACCAATTCACGGATAATGGCCTCTCCGATCTGATCCATATACCGTGTGCTGGCTAAGGAATAAAAATTACAGTAGTTGCATTTATGCTTGCAGAAGGGAATATGAATGTAGATTCCGGCCATTGTATCAGGATAATGTTAATAGAAAATCGTTAAACGTCATTCGTTTGGCGAAATTACAAGTTGAAGATAAATATTAGGAAATTCAAACGTGATAAGATTAACAATTTTACCAAAAACCTATCAGCACTTTTAATCCATTACCATTAACTTATCAACCACCAACTACTTCTTCAGCACGATTCTGAATGTAGTTCCTTTACCCAGTGTTGAGCTTTTAACAAATATCTTTCCTTTGTGATAGTCGTTGATAATCCGTTTCGAGAGCGACAAACCCAATCCCCAACCTCTTTGTTTGCTGGTATATCCCGGATTAAATATTGATTTGAACATTTTGCGTGGAATTCCTTTGCCGGTATCAGCAATATCAATATAAACAACATGGGTTTCTTCCATAATATCAATGGTGATTTTCCCTTGTCGGGTCATGGCATCCACGGCATTTTTTACCAGATTCTCAATCACCCATTCGAACAACTGCAGGTTTAAAGGCAGCACAAGTGAATGCTCGGGTGGCACATTGATTGAGTATGTTATTTTCTGAGAAGTGCGGGTTTTAAGATACGAAACAGAACTATAAATAACTGAAACCAGGTTTTCAGGAACCAGTGAAGGATTCGACCCGATTTTTGAAAACCGGTCGGTAATTGTATTAAGGCGGTTTACATCTTTCCGCAGCTCTTCAACGGTTTCGATGTCCAGATCTTTCGATTCAAGATAATCGACCCAGGCCATCATCGACGACAGCGGAGTGCCAAGTTGATGTGCTGTTTCTTTTGCCAGTCCGGCCCAAACCTGGTTTTGCTCACTTCGCCTTGCTGTACTGAAAAGCAGATATGCCACGAGTAAAAAGATGCCGATAATTACAAACTGAATGTATGGGAAAAACCGCAACTGGGTTAAAACGTAAGAGTCCTTGTAAAATATTAATGTTTTACCCTGGCCCGCTATATTAATCTCAATAGGTTCATTTTCAGAAGACATATCACTGATCAGATGCTGCAGATAGACTGAATCATGAATCTGCAAAGTATCAATCTGCCCATACGCCAGAGCCTGGGTGCGGGCACTGTCAGTTACCAAAACCGGAACAGAGGCTGAATTATTTACTACTTCACTAAAAAATGATTCCACCAGGTTGTTCATTACAACCTGCATTTCAGTAAACAATTTGGAATCCTGGTAATAAATGTAGTTAACCTCGTCCTTGTAGTATTTGATTTCTATTCGCGGGTACTTTGAAAACTCCTTTTTCAGATAATCAGTCATCCCCGGAATAGTATCGGAACTGAAAACTGTATTTGCCTGTGAGGTTATGTTGCCATTGCCGTCGGTAAGAATTACAGGGATTGAAGTATTGTTTGTAATTATCCTCAGGTAAAAACTCGGATCTTCATTTGGTCCGGATCTTGCAAACCTCTGAAGTGCCTCGGCATACAGTTCTACTTTATTCCGCTCTTCCTCTTGTATTTGCGAAAAAAACTTTTGCGTTGAATTAACGAGGCGAGCCCTGGTTTGTAATGCATTTGCCCAGGTATGTATTTTCATACGCTCATCCTTTGCAATTTTTTTAACCAGGACATTGGAATACCAGAGTGAAAATGCAATAATTACAATAGCAAAAAGAAACAGCAGCAGCTTCCAGTGCCTCTTCCGGCTATAAATACTGTAACGGCCTAAAAACGATTTTTTCATCTTATACTGCAAACGATGTATTCCGTGATATGTTATTTCAAATTGAAGATTCCGGAAGCTTTTTAATCCGCGTACCAGAATTAAAAATACAAAACTCTTTTTTAATTCCTGAAATTCCTTCGGGCATTAAATGTACAACAAATGTTTAAAGGCTGTAATACTATGAGGCTGGTATGATATAAATCTTATTTACAAATATTTGAATAATTGGTTCGCCTTCATCTTTTCTCCCCTCGCCGTGTCTCCCCTTCTCCCACTCGTACCATAAGTCCGTCAAAACTCAATCTACTCAGCTTTCTTATCATCGTCCCATTCAATTACAAACTTCCCTTTTTCCTGAGTTTTGAGTAAACTTTTATCTTTCAACTTATTTAACGTGTCGCTATCCTGTTTCCTTTTAAATTCCTTTTTCAGAACCTGCCGGAGTTCCACTTTTTGTGCTTTCAGATCGATGGAAATCTTTTCGCGCATAGCCTTTTTATCATATTTTACTATAGGATCATCTACAGTTCCTGTAAGCGATACAAACACCTTGGTACGCCCACGGCCATCATCTTCTACCGGGCCAAATTCAGCCTGGTTATCGTACCCTTTGTTTCTTATTTTAAATTTCGATGCTACCAGGTCGGCCAAAGCAATTGTAAAATGGTAATCGAGTTCATTATTAAAAGTGTGAGTTCCTAAAAGCTGAAGGTTCAGAGCACTCGATTTAATTTCCATAGATGGGATAAATATGATCTGGCTGGCTATATCAATCTGGTTCTGCAAGGTTTCAAAGCGAATATCAGTGAGGTCCTCCACTTTTAAATAAGTTGAAAGGCTTTGCATAGGACTGTAATTCACCAGCCTGCCATTTTCGATCCTGATTTCAGCATGAGTTTTTATTGAATTCAAATCGATATCGAGGTTATTTTTCATCCTACCGGCAAAGATCACATCAGAGGTAACCCAGCCTTCGAGATTCTCGTCTTTAAGATCATTCTGTCCGAAATTACCAAACTGGGTAAACAGCATTTTAACATTCACCCTCTCGAGATGTGCCTTAGCCTGCAACAGTGCATAGTTGGAAGCTTGTGCATTGATATTGGCCTGGCCTGTAACTTTTCCCTGGCAGGTAAGCATGGCAATATCTGCAACCGACAATACTTTATTGCGCAGTTGCGCTTCCCCGGTAATGTTGGCGGCGCTGAATTTGCCGAATGTAAAATTATCGCTGCGTATTTGAAGGTCGCTAATGTGTATATCACCCGGCAAACTAAATTGGTATTCACTGGTTGATCCTTTCTGAGCTCCTGATAATTCGTCCCAATCGAAACGCCGGGAAGTAAGTGAGCCTGTTATCGATAAAGTTTCATTTTTAACAAATATCCACGATAACAAATTGCCCAAAGTTCCATGTAACATAAAATCGCTTCGTCCGGCCTGGAACGAAAGTTGCTGTAACTGAAGATCGTTTCCGTTAAATGAAAATACCGACTGTATTCCTTTGATTGGCAGCTCATAGTTTTTCAATCCAAGACTTGCCTGCTGAATGCTTCCGGTACCGGTGAATTTACTGTGCAGGAAATCAGAAGAAGCAAGGTGGTCAATATCAGTAATCTTTCCACTGAAGGCTGCATTCAGCTTAAACCATCCACTCATAGAAGTGAACTGCTCATATTTCAGGAATTGCTGTAGTTCATTCAGATTCAGGCTGGCATTAAGATTGCATTGTATTGAAGGTGAGGAAAAACCCTGCATCACCATCGAACCGCTCACAAAACCATCTCCCAGGCTAGCTTTGAGATTATTTATGGTAAGTGATTCATTCATGCCGTCTTTTTTCACATCGTATGCTACCATTGCTGAAACATTGCGCATGCTGATGCCGGATTTACGCTCAGTGATACTGCCTTTCTGCAACTGAAGGCTTACAGAAACGGCAGGCGAATAATTCCCTCCAAACATCCCGGAAATTTTTGAAATAATATTTCCTGTACCTTCGAACTTATATCCATCAAAATTTTTGGTGTACCTGGACGGTACCAGCGACATCATTTCCTGTAAAGTTGAACCTGTGGCCGTAATATCCAGATTTACCTGCTTTTGTTTATCACTATAAATAAAATTTCCCGAAGTAGTAAGTTTCAGCTTTCCGGTTTCGAGTGCACCCTTCTGAATGTTGTATAAACCAGTACTGTTGTCTACCTCCAGCAAAAGCCACACATTGAGATCGCGTTCAGATATATAACTGGTTCCCTGCGATTTAAAATCGTGTATCAGGAATCTCCCAGCCAGATCAAGAGTGTATTTGCTGTTTCCGAATTTGCCGTTTGCATCAAATCCTGGTATGTGGGTGTCGATGAAAGTGAGCGATGCATCATTCATATAATGCAGGTGAAGGTTCCTTATTTGTACACGCTGTAATTCGAAATTAAAATTTTCGTTGGCATTACCTGAAGACTGTTTCCAGAAATGAAAATTGTCGCCTCCATCGGCATATACGCGCGGAGTTATTTCCACATCAGAAAGGCTGATGTTTTTTACACGATACTTTTTGCGTAATAAATCCAGGATATTAAACTGCAACGAAACAGTTTTAGCTGTAAGCAAATAGTTTTTTGAAGGTAATTTTGTAGCTTCTTTTATCCGCACTCCTGTAAAACGGACGGATGCATAAGGGAAATCTTTAACCAAGCTTAACTGTACATCGTCAATCTGAATTTCAGCAGTAAGAGACTTGTTTATCTCAGTGATAAATATATTTTTAACCTCAGGCCCGAGATATTTCTGAGCCAGTAAAAGCAAAATAACAATAAAACCAATAATGCCTATTGTCCATAAAGTTATTGCCCTGAGGATTTTGGATTGCATAATCAGGTAAAGTGGTTTTTACTTATACTAACGCAAAATTACTATTGTTATTAGAATAAGAGGAAGAAAATGTTAACTGTTATGTTCAACCTATTATATTATGAATATAAAATTTTCGGATTCAATGCTTTTTAAGAAGGGAATAAGAATCATTTTACTTTTTTTCAGAAGGGACCATTTTAACATAAGATTCATATAAGTCAGCAGCCAGATCCGATACTATCCCAGGATTTAGATCCTTCATACAACGAAAATGCTTTTTAGGACACGAATGTAAGCCTTTCTGAGTACAGGGTCTGCACGAAATATCTATTTCAGCCACCCTGCTGTTCTCCGGCAAAGGGTAGAACCCCAGCTCACGTGTTGTAGGTCCGAATATGGCAACTACCGGAGCTTTCATAGCCTGAGCCATATGCAGCATTCCTGTATCGTTAGTAAATACCATGCCTGCCCTCCCAAGCAGTGAAGCAGAACCCATCAGGCTCAGTTTGCCGGCAAGGTTTAGTGCTGGTGTTTTCATTAATTTCTGAACTTGTGTACAAATTTCAACATCTCCCGGACCTCCAATCAGCACCGGATAAGCGCCGTTTTGCTTACAAAATGTATCAGAAGCCGTTGCATACCCTTCAACAGGCCAACGCTTATTCTCCCATTGTGCACCGGGAGCAATCACCAGCAGAGGGGCTTGTGAGGGTATATTATTCTGTTTTAAAATTGCAGAAACCTTTTCATCCTCTTCAATTGACGGAAACACTTCGGTTCCTTTTCCATCGTATACTACGCCTAATGTTTCAACCGATTCAAAATAGCGCAGGAAAACCGGCTTAATTTCTTTGTAAATATTTATTTTAAAGCGGATTAGCAGGTCGCGGGCAAGTATCTTTTTCGAAAAACCAATTACCCCGGTTCGCGAACCGGCACATATCAGAATACTCCGTATATTCTTCTGTATATCAAGTATAACTGAATACCTACTGAAAATTATGTGAATCCTGATACGCTTCAGTTCATTCCTGCTGTCATTTTTATCGAAAGTTATAATATTGCTGATATGTGGATTTCCCGACAACACAACGGCAAATTCCTTTTTCACTAAAAAATCGATCTGAGCTCCGGGGAATTTTGCACGCAAGCAGCGTATCAATGGCGTTGCTAATATCACATCACCAATGGAACTGAAACGGATAATCAGAAATTTAAAGTTTGGCGCCAATGGATTTGAGGTTGAAAATGCGTGATTTTAATTCATCTAACGGTTTTAACAAAATTATATTTTAAGGCAAATTACTGATTTTTATTTCTCAGCTTGTCAATACAAAAAGCTATTGTAAGGGTAGCGGATCACGTGCAATTTCTTAACCTCGTCATACAACAGTTTTCTGAATTCCTCCATGTTGATCTTCTGTTTTGCTGAAATAAAAATTGCCGGCGAATTTACCTTTGCCATCCAGGTTCTTTTAAGTTCTTCGAGCGTGATATTTTCTTTGGTAGCCGGAGCCAGGTCAATTGGATCCTTTTCCACATGCGAATAAGCATCAATCTTATTAAAAACCACTATTGTAGGTTTATCGGCACATCCGATTTCCGCTAAGGTCTGGTTGGCGATTTCCACCTGTTCTTCGAATGAAGCATGTGAAATATCCACTATATGCAAAAGCAGGTCGGCTTCACGCACCTCATCCAGCGTCGACTTAAACGATTCAACCAGGTTGTGGGGAAGTTTACGGATAAAACCAACGGTATCAGTGAGCAGGAACGGAAGATTTTCGATTACCACTTTTCGCACGGTGGTGTCGAGTGTGGCAAAAAGTTTATTTTCGGCAAACACATCGCTTTTGCTAAGCAGGTTCATGGTAGTGCTTTTGCCTGCATTGGTATATCCGACAAGAGACACGCGTATCATTTCATCGCGGTTTTTACGCTGGGTAACTTTCTGCTTGTCGATATCTTTCAGTTTCTCTTTGAGCAGGATAATTTTATCGCGTATTATACGTCGGTCCGTCTCAATTTCCTTTTCACCGGGACCACGCATGCCAATACCTCCACGTTGTTTCTCAAGGTGAGTCCACATATGCGAAAGGTGCGGCAATAGGTACTGGTACTGCGCCAGTTCAACCTGGGTGCGGGCGGTGGTTGTGCGTGCCCGCTTGGCAAAAATATCAAGAATCAGTAAAGGCCTGTCCAATACGCGGCATCCCAGTTCCTTTTCGATATTACGGGTTTGCGAAGTGCTGAGTTCATCGTCAAAAACCACCAGGTCGATACTGGCAGCTTTAACATATTCAGCTATCTCCTGCAATTTCCCGGCACCCACAAAAGTGCGTGGCTCGGGTTTTGGGAGTTTTTGTACAAAGCGTTTATCAGGAATGGCACCGGCGGTTTCGAGCAGGAATTCGAGTTCATCGAGGTAATCGTGAACTTTCTCTTCGTCTTGTTTTTGGGTAACAAGGCCAATAAGTACGGCTTTTTCGGGTTTTATATCGAATGGGAGCATTAAATTGTATTAAGGAGCAAAGGTACGAATCTTTGAATTGGTCATGGAGGAGTTATATCACGCAAAATGCGTTACGCATTTTGCGTGATAATAGACACAAAACTATTGTCGTTGAAGCCATCGCATCAGAAATACATCAGTCAACGAATAATTATTATTTTCAAACAGGATTAAATCCTTGGTTTCCAATGCTTCCAGCGATCTTTTCACTGAACTGGCAGCTCCTAATTTATGGTTTGTGAGAAACTCTGAAGAATTGGGTTTTTCAATAGAAATTTCTATTGCAATAGCCTTCAGTAGTGAATACTGTGATGCTGTAAGTATATTTTGATAAATTTGATACAATGGTGTTCTTTCTTCCAGAATTTGAAGAATTAATTGTTTTACTTCCGATGTATCTATTGCAGGAAATCCGGATGAGAACAGACGGTTACATATTTCCTGAACAAAATAGGTATAACCAATAGTCCATTCGAGAACCAGTTTGAGCGCATCATCCGAAATTTTCAGGCCTGCCTTGGTAAAATGCTGCGCGATGAAGCTTTTGTAGAGTTCAGGGTCTATTTTATCAAGAAACAGGAAGCCGGTACTTTGATAGAATGGCCGGGCATAATCGCTGAAAAGTGAAACCAACATGCGGCGATTGCTGCCCGAATAGATCATTGTTACATTGTTATTCATCTGAATATGAGTTCGCAGTAGTGCTTCCACATTTTTTTCAGGGTAGTTCGTGATCTGCTGAAATTCGTCAATTGCAATTACAATTCTTTGCTTCTGTTTCGACAAGTATTCGAATATTACAGCAAGACTTTGTTCCGTTTCGGTTTCAGTTTGGAGAGATAATTCCACTGAAGGCAATCCTGATAACTCATCGAAAGACAGTTTTGGCCTAAATTGTCCCAGCAATTTGATTAATATGCTTACTATTTTCTCGGGTTTTGATTCAAAATATCCTATAAGTGCCGATGCCAACAAATTAATAAATTCATTCAAATTTCTGGTCGCATAAATATCAAAATAGTGTAGAGAAAGATCTTCCCTTTTTCTCAGGTGATAAAAACAATGTTTAATCAGCGCAGTTTTGCCTAACCTTCTCCTCGAAATAATTGTTATATTCCTTTGGTTGTCAATTGAATCTATAAGTTGCTTTAATTCGTTTTCGCGATCGCAGAAGTATTCCGGTGAAATGTATTCAATTATTGGGAAAGGATTTACAGTTTTCATGTTGATCGGTTTTGTCAACACAAAGTTAGTATAAAATTCTTTTTATCACGCAAAATGCGTAACGCATTTTGCGTGATAAAATTTAAGAGTACTCATCTTAAAACTTCTTAAACCCAATAATTTCCCTTACTTCCTTTATTGTCCTTGCCGCACTTTCATGTGCTTTGTCGCGGCCCGTTTTCACCACTTTTGCAAGGTAAACATCGTCGCCCAGCAATTCAAGGATCCGCTCGCGAAGCGGTGTTGTAAAACGAATCACATCTTCAGCAAGTTGTTTTTTCATATCGCCATAGCGAACAGTGCAGGAATTATATGAATCTTCGAAAAACTTTAAAGTTTCGGGTTCCGATAAGGCTTTCATCAGGCCGAACAAGTTCTCTATTGCCTGTGGTTTAGGTTGGTTTGCTTCGGTAGGACCGCTATCGGTAACAGCTTTCATTACCTTTTTGCGGATTACTTCGGGCGAATCGAACAAGAAAATCGCATTCCCCTCACCTTCGCTTTTGCCCATTTTGGTATTGCCATCGAGGCCTGGAATTTTTATCAGGTTTTCACCAAAATTGTAAGCAACCGGCTCAGGAAAATAATCAACCTTGTACATACGGTTGAAGCGGTTGGCAAAAGTGCGCGTCATTTCGAGGTGTTGCTCCTGGTCCTTGCCAACCGGCACTTTATTCGCTTTGTGCAAAATAATATCGGCTGCCATCAACGTTGGGTAAGTAAGCAGACCGGCATTTAAATTATCTGGCTGGGTGCGGGCTTTGTCCTTAAAGGAAGTGCAGCGTTCCAGTTCGCCCATATAGGCATTCATATTAAGGAAAAGGTAGAGTTCGGCGGTTTCGGGCAGATCACTTTGAAGATAAAGAGTAGACTTTTCAGGATCGAGGCCGCATGCAAGGTATTCGACCAGAACTTGCTTTACGTTACCATGAAGGTCTGCAGGAGTTGGATGTGTGGTAAGCGAATGATAATCGGCAATAAAGAAATAGCAATTATCCGTTTCCTGCATTTTTACAAAGTTTTGCATGGCTCCGAAATAATTCCCGAGATGAAGATTGCCCGTAGGCCTGATTCCACTTACTACTGTCTGCATAATTTATGTTTCAACCCTAAAGGTCAAATTTTAATGAGTTATATTGTAACTATTCCTGTCTAACTGATGAACAGGGGTGCAAATTTAGTGATTTCTGATGAAAGTGAGAATGTTTGGTGATTTGCAAACTGCCTGTTCGCAGAGTTGTATTTACTTTTACTAAATCCGCCTCAAGCAGAAAAATTGAAGAATGGGTCATTATACAGGATTTCGCCTTGTTAGTTGATTCTTTTGATATGATAATTTAAAGGCTGTTAAACTTTTATGCCTGTCTGACAGTTATAATTAATCTCAGATTCCTGATATATTC